>DATHEP010000144.1:0-11416 GCA_035318525.1 Conexibacter sp. | reverse complement strand
AGGCGACGGCCAGATCCCCGAGCACCTCGGGACGACCGACGTCGACGTGCTGCTGATCACGCACATCGAGCCCGACGCCAACCTCAGCGGGGTCGAGCGCGCTTGAGATCGAACCCGACGCCGACGAACGCATCCTCCGAGCCGACGCGGTCGACGCCGTCCAACGATTCCTCACGCTGTTGCAACCCTGAACGAGCGCAAAGCCCGGGCGCTGTCTCGGCCCGTCAGCCGGCCGGCCGCAGCAACCGATTCGTCGCAAGCGCCAGCAGCGACGCGAGCAGCGCCGCCGCGCCGCACGCGGCGAGCGTCGGCGCGACGCCGGCGCGGTCGAGCAGGACGCCGGCGAGCCCGGCGCCGAGCGCCTCGCCGAGCAGCCCGATCGAGACCGTCCACGTGAACGCCTCGGTGATTGCCTGCGGCGGCGCCAGCCGTTGCACGAGCGCGTCGCCCGCGGCGACCCACGGCGCCAGGCCGACGCCGGAGAGCGCCGCCATCAGCGCGAACGCGCCGATGTTCGGCGCCAGCGCGAGCGCCGCCATCGGCAGCGAGCCGAGGCACAGGAACATGGCGTAGCGGTGCGCGAGCGGCATCCGCCAGCGGCGCAGCGCGTAGAGCCCGGCGCCCGCGAGGCTGCCGACGCTCCAGCACGCGACGATCAGCCCGGTCAGCGCGGGCGCGCCGTGCGCGAGCGCGAAGGCGGGGATGCACACGAGCGCGCCGCCGAGCCCCACCAGGCAGACGCCGCGCGTCGCGACCAGCGCACGCACGCCGGCGTCGGCGAGCGGGCGTCCTGCGCGACCGTCCAGCCGCGCGCGCGACGCCGACGCCGACGCCGCGCGCGACGCCTCCGACTCGCGTCCCAGCCGCGCCGCCGCGGGTGCGCCCGCGGACGCGAACAGCGCCGCGCCGGCGACGACCAGGACGCCGCACGCGAGCGCCGCCGCCGCCGGCGTGCTCACCACCAGCAGCAGCGTCAGCAGCAGCGGCCCGGTGACGAACGCGACCTCCTGCACGGTCGTCTCGACCGCGTACGCGCGCTCCAGCGCCTGCGGCACCACGAGCTGCGGCCAGCGCGCGCGCATCGCCGGCGACAGCGGGGGATAGGAGGCGCCGGTCACAGCCGCCGCGGCGATCGCCGTCCAGGGCGGGACAGCGGCGGAGGTGCAGAGCGCCAGCGCACACCAGCCGGCGGCGCACGCGAGCGCCCCGCCCACCAGCACGCGCGCCCCGTGCCCGCGGTCGGCGAGCCGCCCGAGCCACGGATGCCCGGCCGCCATCGCGAGCCCGTAGGCCGCGCTGGCGAGGCCGGCCAGCGCGTACGAGCCGACGCGCTCGTGCACGATCGCCACGATCACGAGCACGCCGATCGTCATCGGCAGGCGGCCGACGAGCGCGCCGACGGGCGCGCGCGCGGCGCGCGGATGGCGCAGGGCCGCGCGGATCGTGCGGGCCCGCCCGGCGGCCTCGTCGCCGTGCCGGCTCAGGCGGCGCGCGCCCTCGTCGCGATCCTCCGCCACGCCCGCGCCGCGGCTCCCGACCGCGCTTTCATCGCAGCTCCTGGCCGCCGGCGACGTTGAGCGCGACCCCCGTGACGTTGCGGGCGCGCTCGGAGGCGAGGAAGGCGACCGCCTCGCCGACGTCCTCGGGCTCCTGCGGCCGGCCGAGCGGGATCGCGGCGACGCAGTCGGCGAACGCCTGCTCGCGCGAGACGCCGCGCTCGGCCGCGAGCTGGTCCAGCAGCGGCTCCCACAGCGCGGTCCGCACGACGCCGGGGCAGACCGCGTTGACGCGCACGCCGCGCGGCGCCAGCTCCTTCGCGTTGGCCTGCGTGAGCGCGATCGCGCCGGCCTTCGTCGCGCCGTAGGCCGCGCCCAGCGGCGCGGCCTCCTTGCCGTCGACCGAGGCGATCGTGACGATCGCGCCCGCGCCGCGCTCGATCATCGGCTCGACGGCCGCCTGCGTCATCAGGTACAGGCCCTTGAGGTTCACGTCCATGACGCGATCCCAGTCCGCTTCGGCGAGCGTGCGGAAGCTGCCGCGCGGGCAGACGCCGGCGTTGTTGACGAGCACGTCAACGCGGCCGTGGCGCGCGAGGGCGTGCGCGACGACCTGCTCGCACGAGGCGCGATCGGTGACGTCGGTCGCCACCGCCTCGGCGCGGCCATGCGTCGCCGGCTCCGCCGTGAGCGCCGCAGCGCGCTCGGCGTCGACGTCGGCGATCACGACCTGCGCGCCCTCGCGCGCCAGCACGCGCACGATGCCGGCGCCGATGCCGGCCGCACCGCCCGTGACGATCGCGACGCGGCCATCCAGCTCACCCATCGCCCGCCCCGGGGCCGGCGGGGCCCGTCACCAGCGGGACCGCGTGGCCCGTGGCGTCCTCGGGCGACGCGTGGCGCGGACGAGCGTCGTCGTTGCCGCGCTGCAGCCAGAAGGCGCGCAGCGGCGCGTACAGCTCGACCACGTCGTGCACGCGCCCGCGCTCGATGCACAGCACGTCACCCGGCGCGACGACGACGCGCTCGCGATCCAGCTCGACCAGCGCCGAGCCGCCGCGCACGAGCCAGTACTCGTCGCACGGGTGGAAGTGGCGCTCGAAATGGTCGTCGGCGCTCAGCTCGAACGTGCCGGCGGAGTACAGGTCCGACCACGCCGGACGCCACGTCGCCGTCAGCTCGCGCACGACGAGCGGCTCAGCCCGCCCGGTCGGCTCGGCCCCCGGCGCGCCTGCCTCCTCGTGCGCGAGCGGTACGACGTGGCCGAGCGCGTCGACCTCGTCGCGGTGCAGGCTGCCGGCGCGCCCGCCGGGGACGACCGGCCCCTCCAGCCAGAAGGCGCGCAGCGGCGCGTACAGCTCGACGATGTCGTGCAGCCGGCCGCGCTCGATGCACAGCACGTCGCCCGCGGCGATCCGCTGCCGCTCGCCGTCGACCTCGACGAGCGCGGCGCCGCCGGCGATCAGCCAGTACTCGTCACAGTCGTGGAAGTGGCGGTCGCAGCGACCGCCCGGGTCGATCGCCCACGGTCCCGCCGAGGTGAGGTCGCTCCAGGCGGGTCTGTTGGGCAGGCGCAGGTCGCGGTAGACGACGCCGCGCACCGCCTCGCGCGGCGGCTGCGGCGAGCCGTCGGCGCTCCAGCCCACCCTCATCGGGAGAGCGGGCCGTCGGGGAGCATCTGAGCGCGCACGGTCATCGGAGAAGCCCATTCGACCCTAGCCCGCCGCCGCGCGCCCCGCCTCGGCCGCATCGCCCGTCGCCGCCGCTGCTCGATTGTCCGCGACGGACGAAGCGTTGCGGGCACGGCGAACCTCCCGAACGGGCAGTTAACAATGACGCCGCGCGCCTTGACGGCCGGGAAAGGGCCGTGGCACACTGGTCCAACCACTTCCCTGCTGGTCGACGAGGCGCTGTTGATCGACCCGAACGAGACGGAGACGAAGGAGACGCTCGACGTCGAGGACGGACTGCGCTACGAGCGCCTGCTGCAGGCGCACGACGCCTCGGCGCGGATCGTGCGCCGCACGCCGGTCCTCACGTCGGCGAGCGTCTCGAAGCGCTGCGGCGGGGCCGTCGCCTTCAAGGCCGAGTGCCTGCAGCGCACCGGCTCGTTCAAGCTGCGCGGCGCGCTCAACAAGCTGCGCACGGTCGCGGACGGCAGTCGCGGCGTGGTCGCCGGCAGCGCGGGCAACCACGCGCAGTCGCTCGCCTACGCGGCGCGCTGCTGCGAGGTGCCGTGCGAGGTCTTCATGCCGGTTGACGCGGCGGTCTCGAAGCTCGACGCGGTGCGCGCGTTCGGCGCGACCGTCCACCATCGGGGCGCTTCGGTCGACGAGTGCATCGCGCTTGCGCGCGAGCGCGCGCAGGAGCCGGGGCTGACGTTCGTGCACCCGTTCGACGACCGCGACGTGATCGTCGGCCAGGCGGGTCTCGGGATCGAGCTGGTCGACGCGGTGCCCGACCTGCGCCGCGTGATCGTGCCGGTCGGCGGCGGCGGGCTCGCGGCGGGCGTTGCGCTCGCAGTGCGCCAGGCGCGGCCCGAGGTCGAGCTGATCGGCGTGCAGGCGGCCGTCTGCTCGCCGGTCGCGGCCTCGCTGGCGCGCGGCGAGCTGGTCGTCTCCGCCGTCTCGCAGACGATCGCCGACGGGATCGCGGTCAAGCGTCCGGGTGCGCTCACGCTGCCGTTGATCGAGCGCCTCTTCGACGACGTCGTGACGGTCGAGGAGGACGCGATCGCGGAGGCGATGATCCTGCTGCTGGAGCGCTCCAAGCTCGTCGTCGAAGGCGCCGGCGCGGCCTCGCTCGCCGCGCTGCTGTCGGGCTCGACCGTGCCGGCCGCGAATGGCACGACGGTTGCGGTCCTCTCCGGCGGCAACGTCGACGTCGGGCTGCTCGCCTCGATCGCCGCGCACGAGGAGACGCGCGCCGGCCGTCGTGCCCGCTTGTTCACGCGCGTGAGCGATCGCCCCGGCGGCCTCGCCGGGCTGCTGGCCGCGGTCGCCGACGAGCGCGCGAACGTGATCGCCGTCGAGCACGTGCGCGACGGGGTGGAGCTTGCGATCCGCGAGACCGGCGTCGAGCTCACGATCGAGACGCGCGGCCCCGAGCATCTGGAGCGCGTGCTCGCGACGCTGCGTGGCAGCGGCTACGAGGTCGAGACGGTCGACTGACGCACGACCCGACCCGCTCTAGACTCGCTCGCGCCGCCCATGCCCGACGCCGACCTGCAGCCGATCACCCGCAGTCCGCTCTACGAGCAGGTGGCCGAGCGACTGCGTGAGTTCATCGATGCGCAGGGGCTGCAGCCGGGGGACCGGCTGATGTCGGAGCGCGAGCTGGCCGAGCGGCTCGGCGTGAGCCGCACCTCGGTTCGCCAGGGGCTCACGGCGCTGCGCGTGCTGGGCCTCGTCGAGATCAAGCACGGCGACGGCGTCTACCTGCTGCGCTCGTCCGGCGACGTGATCGCCAGCCTCGCGTCCGAGATCGCCGGCAGCGAGGTCGACCATCCGATGATCTGGGAGGTGCGGGAGGCGATCGAGGTGCAGGCCGCGCGCCTCGCCGCGCGGCGCCGCTCCGCCGCCGACCTGCGGACGATGCGGGAGCTGCTGGCCCTCATGGAGACGGCGGTCGCCGGAGGGGACGACGGGATCCAGGAGGACCGCCGCTTCCATCAGGCGATCGCCGAGGCGGCCGGCAACCCGCTGCTGCGGCAGATGACCGAGCAGCTCGCCGACGTGTTCGACCGTACCTCCGAGGCGTCGCTGACGCTCCCCGGGCGCCCGCCCACGTCGCTCGCGAGCCACCGCGCGATCCTCGCGGCGATCGAGGCGCAGGACGAGACGGCCGCGGCGGAGGAGATGCGACAGCACGTGATGATCTCGGGCCAGCAGGTCGTCGAGCGCTCCGCCGCTGCCGACGCCTCGTAGCGAAGGGGGACGCGGAAGGCGGCATGCCGCCGAGCTTGACACCGGAATCCGGTTCGTATACACCATGATGTGGCGGGGGAATGCCTGAGCGAGGGGAGTCGCGGTATGGCATGCAGTTCCGTCATCCGGTCGCTTCGTCGTCACGTGAGGAGCCTCGCGTGAGCAGCTCCGTCGGTGCAGAGCGACGGAGCGATGCTGTGGCTGACGCCTACGACGCGTTCGCGCCCTTCTACGACGTCCTCACCGAGCACCAGGACTACGACTGGTGGTGGTCGGTGCTGCTGCCGCTCGTGGAGGCTGCGGGACTGTCCGGGAGCCGGGTGCTCGACGTCGCCTGCGGGACCGGCAAGAGCCTGGGACCGCTCCTCGAGCGCGGCTGGTCCGCGCTGGGCGTCGACGCCTCCACGGGGATGCTCGCCGAGGCGCGTCGCAAGCTCGGCCCCGACGTGACGCTGGCGGAGCACGACATGCGCAGCCTTCCGGAGTTGGGCGAGTTCGACCTGGTCTCCTGCCTCAACGACGCCATCAACAACCTTCACGACGAGCAGCAGCTCGAGGAGACGTTCAAGGGCTTCCGGCGCAACCTCTCGTCGCGGGGCGTGGTCCTCTTCGACGTCAACACGATCGGGACGTTTCGCAGCTACGCGGCGCTCGTTCGCCCAGAGCCGGATCGCGTCCTCGTCGTCGAGGGGCACGGGGACGGCGCACTGCCTCCGGGCGGATTGCTTCCCCTCGACTTCGTGGTCTTCGAGCGGCGCGAGCACTTCTGGAGCTGTGATCGAACCTCCCATCTCCAGCGCCATCACCCGGACGCCGAGATCCGCCGCGCCCTGCGATCAGCCGGGCTCGAGCTCGTCGAGGTCCGGGGGCAGAGCGGGTTCGTCGTGGGCGCGCTCGACGAGCTCAGAGACGAAAAAGCCGTGTACGTGGCGCGCGTCGCGCCGAATGAACGAGAGAGGAGGTGAGAGGCATGAAGATCGAGGTGGTCGACGGGAAGGTCGTACCGACCGCAAGCGTGCACAAGATCGGCTGACGGCAAGGCCGAGAACCTGAGAGAGAGCGTGACGTATGACGATCGAGGTTCTGCCCGACAAGGTCGCTCCGGCGGCTGCGATCAACAAGAAACGGCTGAGGAGGTGACGTGGTGTTGATCGAGCTTCTGCCCGAGAAGGTCGTTCCGGCCGCGAGCTTGACAAAGAGCCGCTAGTAATCGAAAGGGAATCAGATGCGGATCCGGACCTTGCCGATGAAGCTCGTCCCGGCGGCCAGTACCACCAAGGCCGCGTGATGGCCTCCGGGCCGGCGTCGCCGTCGGCGTCGTCTGGCGGCGCCGACCCGGTCTACGCGCTGCGCGCCTCGGTCGAGGTGCTCGCAGCGTCGGACGGCCGCGTGTACCTGCTGCGCCCAGGCGCCTCCGACCTCGTCGTTCCGGAGCCGGACGAGACGGACCGTGCACTGCTCGCCGCGCTCGCGGATCCGGCGACCGTCGAAGCGCTCGTGGAGGCGACCTCCGTGGAGCGGGGCGTGGTCGAGCAGAAGCTCGACGCGCTCGCCCGCGCCGGGGTCTTGACGTCGTGGCCGCACGACGTGACCGCGCTCCCGGCGGACGCCGCGCTGCGGTTCGACCGCCAGCTTCCGTACCTGGCGGAGTTCGGGGCGCCCGCCGACATGCAGCGGCGGCTGGCCGAGGCGACGGTGGCGGTCCTCGGCTGCGGCGGGCTCGGCACGTGGGCACTGGGCGGACTCGCGTGCGCCGGCGTGGGCCGCTTCCTGCTCGTCGACGACGACGTCGTCGAAGCCAGCAACCTCAACCGTCAGGTGCTGTACGTCGACGCCGACGTCGGGCGTCTGAAGGTGGAGTGCGCGGCGGAGTGGGTGCGGCGCTTCGCTCCCAGAGCGACGCTGAGGACGATCCCGCGACGTGTCCGCGGTGTGGCGGACGTGCTGCCGCTCGCGCGCGAGGCTGACGTGGTGGTCCTGCTCGCCGACTGGCCGCCGTACGAGCTGGAGCGCTGGGTCAACGAGGCGTGCGTGGCCACGTCGACCCCGTACATCTCGTGCGGGCAGGCGACGCCGCTGATGAAGATCGGCCCGCTGTACGTGCCAGGCCGCACCGCCTGCTTCGCCTGCGAGGAGACGCAGATGCGCGCGGTCGCGCCGCTGTACGACGAGGTCGTCGCCCTCCGCGCGCGGAACGCTGCACGCGGGGTGACGTTGGGGCCGGCGGCCGGGGTCGTCGGGACGCTCATCTCGCTCGAGGTCATGCACAACCTGCTCGAGCGGCCGGCGGCGACTGAGGGCCGCGCGATGCTCCTGGACATCCAGACGTTCGAGACCTCGTGGGAAGCCGTCGAGCGCGACCCCGCGTGCGCGGTGTGTGGCCCGCGGGTCGCTGACGACCGCGACCCGAAACACGACGGAAGCGCAAGCGAATCCGCCGGCCCGCTGTGAGAGTGAGGGCGTGGTGCACGCGGCGCGACCCGGGCGCCGTCAAGCCTCCGGTGGTGGTCTGTACGTGCGAAGAGCGACGGTGACGCGTGAGGTGGCGCAGAGGCGGCCGTCGTCATCGTGGAAATCGACGTCCCACAACCAGGTGGTGCGGCCGGTGTGGATCGTGCGGGCCTGTGCGTGGATGGCGCCTTCGGAGATCGGGCGGAGCAGACGGGTGTCGTTCCCCATGCCGATCGCGCCCTGCCCCGTGCGGTGCACGCGGTAGATGGTGGAGGCGGTCGCGATGCTCTCGGCGATGCCGCTGTAGGCGCCGCCGTGCACGATCCCGAACGGGTTGCAGAGGCCGTCGCGGACCGCGATCGTCGCGCGCACCTCGTCGGGGGCGGTGGGATCGAAGACCAGCCCGAGCGTGCCGTCGAATCCCTCGGTGGTCGGGATCAGCTTGCTCGCGCGGGGCATCGCGAGCACCCTAGTCTCCGGGCGCCAGGCGGCGTCGCGCAGGGCGGATCAGATGTCGTTGATCACGCCCGTCTGCGATGCCTACCGCAGCGATCTCACCCATCTCGCGAACACCCCATAGGCCGGCCGCGTCGCGCCGCTCGGCCACAGCAGCCCCGCGTCGAACGTGCCGCCGCCGTCGAACGAGTAGTAGGAGAGCCGCTGGATCCGCGGGCTGCTGGTCGCGAGTCTGATCATCCATCTCACCGCTCTCGTCTGGCGACTCGTGGACGGCGGGAACGAGCGGCCGTACGAGTAGAGCCCGCCGACCTCGGTCATCCAGACGGTGCCGGGCACCGTCGCGAGCATCGTTCTCGTCCCGATCGTGCGGAAGCGGTTCGCGTCGGTGTACGGATGCAGCGCCCACAGCCGTGGCGTGGGTCTGCCGACCGCGGCGATGAACCGCTGCAGGTAGCTGCGCATGCCTCTGTAGTCCGTGTCGAGCACCTCGGCGGCGATCACCGTGCAGCGCGGGCAGGCGGCGCGCAACGTCCGGTAGTAGGCGGCGGCCGCCCTCGGTCGTCTGCAGATCGGCTCCGAGCACGTGTTGGCCTCGTCCCACGGCGAGTACGTGCGCACCCACGGGTAGCGCGCGACGAACGCTCTCACCGCGCGCCCGTACGCGGTCGACGACGGCGCTGGACCCGGGCGGGTCGGCTGGGTCGACGCGGTCGCGAACGACACGAGCACGTCGTATCTGCCTCTCGCGGCGCCGAGGAACGTATCGGCGGAGGCCCGTGCCGGCGTCGCGCTCAGCGCGGTGTTCCACGGCGTCACGTAGCGGACCCGTCTCAGCTTGAGTGACGTGAACAGCGGATCGGTGAACATCGACGGGTCCTCGTTGCCCATGCCGACGGACAGCCGAACCGCGTGCGCACCGGATGCCGTGGCGAGCGTCGCGGCCAGCGCGGCGAGCAGCGTTGCGAGCAGGACGCGGCTACGCGACACGGCCGGCATTCTGCCCGACGGATCGGCGTGCGGCCGGTGCGCTGCCTGCCGGTCCCGGCGGTGAGCGGGCCGTTGCCGAACCTCGCAGGGACCTCTGCGGGCCGCGCCGACGTAGTACCGGCATGACGCCTCTGCTCCGTCGGACCGCGCTCGCGGGCGCGGTGCTCGCGACCGTGCTGCTCGCATCGGCGTTCGCGCTCGGCGATCGCCCCGCGCCGACCGCACCTGACACGACGGCGACGGCCGCGCCCACAACCCGTCAGGTCGTGCTCGCGCTGCTCGCTCCCGAGCGGATCGCGGTGCTCGACCTCGACACCGGCGCGGTCGTGCAGCAGCGTCTGCCGGGCGGGACCCTGTGCCGCTCGCCGCTGCTCGTGGTGGACGGCCGGATCGTGTTCGTGGCGCCCGGCCGGCACGGGGGCCGCGTGATGGCGGTGGACGCCTCGCTGCGCAGACGTCCCCACCAGCTCGCGACGGCGGACGTCGTCGTGCCGTCGGCGACCCCGGGGCGGGTGTGGCTCGGCGCCCGCGCACCCGGCTCGCATGGCGACTGGCTTGTGCGCGAGCTGACGATCGCGGATGCCGTCAGTACGCGCCCGCCGAGAACGGCGCCGCCGCTGCCGATCCTCGGCGTGGTCTCCGACGGGCTCGTGCTCGGAGGTCACAGAAGCGTGCTCGTCTGGGACCCGCGCACTGGGCGGCGCTCGCGCGCGACGCCCGGCCCGTACCTGCTCGCCGTCCGCGGTGAGCAGGTGGCGTCCTGCGGCGGGCGCTGCTCGTCCGCGCTGATCGCGGACGGTGCGCGCGGCCGCGTCGTCCACGCGCCGCACGGCGCCCGCTTCGTCCCCTCGCCGGGCGCGTTCTCGGCCGATGGCGCGCGCCTGGCCGTCGCGCTTAAACCGCGGGCGGCTCGCGTGCCGGGCTCGTCGACGTCGTAGCGAGGACGAGCGCAGTGGTTCCGGGCGTGCGGCTCGGTCGGCACGCCGCGCTCGGCTGGTCGCCCTCGGGCAGCGAGCTCTACGTCGCGGGCACCCGCGGGCGGGTGCTCGCGTACACGCCGGGCGCGGATCGCGCGCGGGCGGTGGGCCCGCGCTTCGAGGACCCGATCATGCAACTGCTCCCGATCGAGTGACGGTCCGTGGGCGCGTGCGACGGCTCTGCGAGCCTTTCGAAGCGATGGCGGGCGTGAACAGCGGCGAGGCGAGCGTCGGCTCGGAGGCGGCGAGGGTCGCTCTCGCGTCCGCGGCGACGGGCCCCGCCGAGGATCCGCGCCCGCGGCAGCGGAGCGACGCCGCGCTCGTGCGCGCGGCGCAGGAGGGCTCCGAGCAGGCGATCGCCGAGCTGTTCGACCGCCACTGGGACGCGGCGCACCGTGCCGCCTACCTCATCACCCACGATCGCGCCGCCGCGGAGGACATCGCGCAGGAGGGGTTCCTCGCCGCGCTGCGCGCGCTGCCGCGCTTCGACCGCAGCCGGCCGCTGCGGCCATGGCTGCACCGCATCGTCGTGAACCGCTCGATCGACTGGGCGCGGGCGCGGCGGCTGCGGCAGGAGGTCGGCGCCGAGGCGGCGGGGGAGATCGCGGGGCCGGAGCCGGCCGCGCTGTCGTGGGCCGACGACGTCGCCGACGCGCTCGCGAGGCTGTCGCCGGAGCAGCGCGCCGTCGTCGTGCTGCGCCACCTGATCGAGCTGACGCCGCGGGAGATCGCGGAGCTGCTCGAGCTGCCGCAGGGGACGGTCAACTCGCGCCTGCGGCGAGGGCTCGACGCGCTCGGCGTCGTGCTCGCCGGCGAGGAGGACGGACGATGAACGAGCGCGAGCTGCGCGAGGCGCTGCGACGAGCGCCGGTCGACGAGCGGGCACGAGAGCGCTCGCGGCGGGTCGTGCAGGCCGCCTACCGTGAGCTGGTGCCCGCATCCTCGCGGCGTGCCCGGCCGCGCAGGCGTTGGGCGCTCGTCGTCGCCGCGTGCGTCGCGACGACACTCGTGGCGGTGTCGGTCACGCGCTCGCCCACCGACGCGCTCGGACGCTGGCTGCGCGACGCGGTGGGGATCGACGCGCGCGACGCGCGGCCGTTCTTCGGCGAGGTGCCGGGCG
>DATHEP010000143.1:0-2399 GCA_035318525.1 Conexibacter sp. | reverse complement strand
CGCGCGCCTCGAGCACGAGGTTGAAGGGCGTCTCGGCCGCGCGCCGCCAATGCGAGAAGCCGGCCTCGCGGAAGACCTCCGCCAGCCGCGCCTCGCCCGCCTGCGCGCCGAGCGCGTCGTCGGATCCCTCAGAGATCGCATGCGCGCAGCACAGCACCGTGGAGGCGCCGTAGTAGAGGCGGCCGATCGGGCCGACGTTGTCCGCGAGCGCGTCGCCCGCGTTCGGCTCCACCAGCATCACCGTGCCGCCCTCCGCCAGCGCCGCGCGCGCCTGACGCGCCGCGCCGACCGGGTCGCCCATGTCGTGGAGCGCGTCGAAGAAGCAGATCAGGTCGAAGCCGTCCTGCGCGTAGTCCTGCGCGGTCTCGGTGGTGAACGTCACGCGGTCGCCCACGCCCGCCGCCGCGGCGTGCTCGCGCGCGGCCGCGATCGAGGACTCGTGCGTGTCGATCCCGACGAAGCGCGAGCGCGGGAACGCCTCCGCCATCAGGATCGTCGAGTGCCCGTGGCCGCAGCCGACGTCGGCGACCACCGCGCCGGCCTCCAGCCGCTCGGCGACGCCGTCGAGCGCCGGCAGCCACTCGGCCACGAGCGAGGCCGCGTAACCGTTGCGGAAGAAGGCGGCGACGCCGCAGAAGAGGCGCTCGTGGTGCTCGCCCCACGGCACGCCCTCGCCGCTGCGGAAGGCGTGCAGCGTGCGCTCCTCGCCGAGCCACATCGCGGCGGGGATCTCGTACGCGGGCGGCAGGAAGGTCGCGCTGTCGCGCCGGGCGAGCACGGGCGCGTGCTCGGGCGGCAGCGCGTAGCGGCCGGTCTCGGCGTCGTGCTCGAGGTACTCGGCCGTGACCTGGCCGTTCAGCCACTCGCGCACGTAGCGCTCCGCGCAGCCGCTGCGCGCGGCCAGCTCAGTGGCCGTCAGCGGCCCGGCCGCGTCGAGCACCTCGTAGAGGCCGAGCTGGTCGCCGAGGCGGATCATGAAGCCGCCGGAGTTGGCGGCGAGGTCGGCGAAGGCGCGGTGCAGGAAGGCCTCCGCCTTGGCCTCGTCGAGCGGGATCGTGGTGGGTGACATGCGGGGCTCCTCGGAGTCGCGGATCGGTGCGATGCGATGCCTGATCAGCTTCCGCCTCCCGCCGTCCCCCCACCAGCGTCATACTCACCACGAACGGTCCATTTGTGCCAGAAGGAGCCTGTGGTGGCCGAGCAGCGCAGCTCGACGCGGATCAGCCTCGTGGCGACGCCCGACGCGATGATCTCGCCCGTCACGGGGCTGTTCGAGACGTTCGCCGCGACCGCGATGCTGGTCGCACCGGACGAGCGTGGCGGCGAGGGCTGGGAGCCGTTCGCGCTGGAGATCGTCAGCGAGCGGGCGGGGACGGTGAGGGGCTCGAGCGGCCTCTCGATCACGGCCGACCGCGCGATCGACGAGGTCGACGCGACCGACGTCGTGATCGTGCCGTCGATGGCGATGCGCGACGACGGCGGCTGGATGCCCGGGCGCTACCCGCGGCTCGTCGCGTGGATCCGCGCGATGCACGAGCACGGCGCGACCGTCTGCTCCGCCTGCAGCGGCGGGATGCTGACCGCCGAGAGCGGCCTGCTCGATGGACAGGAGGCGACGATCCACTGGGCGTCGGAGGCCTACTTCCGCCGGCGGCACCCGCAGGTGACGCTGCGGCTCGACGAGGTGCTCGTCGTCTCCGGCGACGGCGGCCGGCTCGTGACCTCAGGCGCCGCGACCGCCTGGCACGACCTCGCGCTCTACGTCGTCGCGCGCTACGTCGGCCCGGCGACGGCGCAGGCGCTCGCGCGCTACCAGCTGCTGCAGTGGCACCGCGATGGCCAGACCGCCTTCCACGTCTTCCATCCGCCCGCGGACCACGGCGACGCGGCCGTGCTGGCAGTCCAGCGCTGGCTGGAGGAGGGCTGTGCGGTCGCGGCGCCGGTCGAGGAGATGACGCGCCGCTCCGGCCTGCCGGAGCGCACCTTCAAGCGCCGCTTCACCGCCGCGACGGGGCACACGCCGATCGGCTACGTCCAGCGCATCCGCGTCGAGCGCGCGAAGCGCCTGCTGGAGACGACGGCGACGCCGGTCGAGGAGGTGAGCTGGGCGGTCGGCTACGAGGACCCGGCCTCGTTCCGCCGTCTCTTCAAGCGCCTGACGGGGATGGCGCCCGGCGAGTACCGCAGACGCTTCGGCATCCCGGAGCTGCCGGGCGTGGCCGCGCGCTGAGCGCGCGGAGCGGGACGTCCCACGCGCATAGAACTAACAATAATATATAGTTTTGGAGACACAGACTACCTGAAACTACAAATCTCATGTAGTTTGTGGTTGTATACTCCTGATCCATGGCCACTAGCAGTCGAGACCTCCGCCGAGCGCTCTTCGCGCTGACCGCCGA
>DATHEP010000142.1:0-2242 GCA_035318525.1 Conexibacter sp. | reverse complement strand
ATCGCACTCATCGTCGAGGTCATCACACCAGGCGCGGCCGCGGTGACCGCCGCCGAAGCCGCCGAGCGAGCCGACATCGTCATCCTCGCCCTCCCGCTCGGCAAACACCGCGCCGTCCCCGCGGACGCCCTGCGCGGCAAGCTCGTCATCGACGCCATGAACTACTGGTGGGAGGTCGACGGCATCCGCGACGACCTCACCGACCCGCGCACGTCGTCGAGCGAGATCGTGCAGGCGCGCCTGGACGGCGCGCGCGTCGTGAAGGCCTTCAACCACATGGGCTACCACGACCTCGAGGACGAGGCGCGGCCGGCGGGCGCGCCGGGGCGCAAGGCGCTCGCGCTCGCGGGTGACGACCCCGACGACGTCGCGGCCGCCGCGGCGCTGGTCGACGAGCTCGGCTTCGATCCGGTGGTCGCGGGCGCGCTCGCCGACGGCGTGCGGCTCGAGCCTGGCAGCGCGCTGTTCGGCGCCAACGCCACCGTGGAGGAGATCCGTACGCTGCTCGACGGCTTCTGCGCGTCACCCCGCGGGCGCGAGCTCGCCGCAGCGCGGGCCTAGTCGACTCGAGCGCGGCGCCACGGGCACGATTCACTCTTCGCCTGCTTGGCCTCCGTAACCCTCGAACGGCCCGGTCAGCAGGCGGGCGTTGTGAGGCCCGTACTCGAAGAGGTGAACAATGCGGGTGTCGGCGTCCGCGGCTTTGACCGGTGATCAGGGGATGGTGTCGATCGTGCGGATCAGGCCGTCGACGCCGCGGGCGAAGGTCCGGATGGCGGTGGTGGGGGTGTCAAGGTACGCTGCGCTCATCGCGCCGTCGCGGAGCATCACGAAGTGGCGGGCGGCGTTGGTGGGAAGTTCGTGGCCGGCGTCCTCGAAGGCTCGACGGAGGAGTTGGTAGTACCACTGGCGGTGCTCGGCGACGACCTGGCGGACCGGGTTCTGCGGGTCTTCGAACTCCGAGGCGGCGTTGAGGAAGGCGCAGCCGCGGAAGGCGGCCTGGCGAATCTGGGAGGTGACGTCGCCGCCGATGGCGCGGACGAGGTCGCGCCCCTGCAGCGTTTCGGCCTGCTCCGCGGCGCGCGCGGCAATGTCGTCGTGCGCACCGCGCAGGTAGGCAACGACCAGATCGACCTTGCTGGGGAAGTGCCGATAGAAGGTCGCGAGCGTCACCTGCCCCTCCTTGATGAGCCGCTCGATCCCCACGCTGTTGATGCCCTCGGCGTAGAACAGCTGCGACGCGGCGACCAACAGACGCTCGCGTGCTTCAGAGCGCTTCTTGGCGGGAGGCGGTTGGGAGGCGGCCATGTCGCACGAATCATAGAAGAGAGAGCGATCGCTCTTGACACGGGCCGGGTGAGCCTGATTCACTTCTGGTCACCCGAGAGAGCGATCGCTCTCTCTTGCACCACCTCTCCCCGAAAGAAGCGCCTTGTCTGCTCATCTGTCATCGCAACGCATCGTCATCGCTCGCGCCGTGCTCGCCCTCATATGGGCGGCAGCGGTCGTCGTAGCAATCGGCGATCGCGTGCCCACCACCGACGCTGAGATCCCGGTCGCCGCGGCCGCGCTGCTCGCGGCCTACCCGCTGATCGACGTCGTCGCCTCGCTGGCCAGCGCACACCGCCGACCAGACGCGACCCCGCTCCGCGTCAACGCCACGATCAGCACGCTCGCCGCGGTGGGCGTCGGAGCAACCGCCTTCGGCGCCGACGCCGCCGCCACGCTGACCGCGTTCGGTGTCTGGGCGGTGGTCTCCGGCGCCATCCAGTTCGTGCTCGCGCTCCGCGGGACTCGCCAGGTCCCGATGCTCATCAGCGGTGGTCTTTCCACCCTCGCCGGCGTCAGCTTCTTCTCGGCTGCGGGCATGCACGACGCGCACCTCGCGGTTCTGGGCGGCTACATGGCCGTCGGCGCTGTTCTATACCTCGTCTCGACTCGCCGCCGCCGGGCGACCGAGCCGCTGGCAGGCTGATCGGTCGCGGACGGAGGACCATCTGCGGTGTTCCTTTGCGTGACCAACAGAAGCGCCACTGGCCGGACCTGTTGCTTCCGGTGCATCGGCACGACGTCGACGCGTGCGACCTCCCGATCCGAGGCAGCTCGAGCACCGTCGCTGTCGCAATGAGGCAGAAGCAGCGGTGCGCCGTCCGACCGGCCAAGTGCCCGAATTCGACGAAGGCAGCGCTGTCGACGCCGCGCTGGTTGAATACTTGGGCGAGTGGCGAGTGGCGAGTGGCGA
>DATHEP010000141.1:0-3791 GCA_035318525.1 Conexibacter sp. | reverse complement strand
TTCTCGGCCTCAGGCGCGCCGTTGGACGAGGCGTCGGGCGCCTCCTCGCCGTCACCGAGCACGTGCGCGATCAAGGCCCCGACCGGCAGCGCGTCGCCTTCGGCGGCGACGTGCTTGAACGTGCCAGCCGCGTCGGCCTCGTAGGTCATGTTCGCCTTGTCGGTCTCGATCTCCGCGATCTCGTCGCCGCGCGCGACCGCAGCGCCGTCCGCGACGAGCCATCTGAGGATCGTCCCCTCCTCCATCGAGTCGGAGAGGCGCGGCATCGTGATCTCGGGCATGCGCGTCCTAGCGGTCCTTGCGGGCGAGGCCCAGCGTCGCGAGAACGGCGCCCGCGATCCGCTCGTCGTTCGGCATCGCCCTCAGCTCGAGGTTCTTCGCGTACGGCAGCGGAACCTCGGCCATGCCGACGCGCTCGACCGGCGCGTCGAGGTCGTCGAAGCAGGCGTGCTGGATGCGCGCGGCCAGCTCGGCGGTGACGCCGTAGCTCGGCCAGCCCTCCTCGACGCAGACCGCGTGGTTGGTCTTGGCGACCGACGCGGCGACGGTCTCGACGTCGAGCGGGCGCAGCGAGCGCAGGTCGACGACCTCGGCCGAGACGCCGTGGTCGGCCTGCAGGCGCTCGGCGGTCGCGAGCGCGCGGACGGTCGCGTAGGAGTGCGTCACGAGCGTCACGTCCGACCCCTCGCGCAGCACCTGCGCGAGGCCGATCGGGGTGACGTAGTCCGGGTCGAGCGGGACCTCGCCTCTCTGCTTGTAGATCGGCAGGTTCTCGATCACGAGCACCGGGTCGTCGTCGCGGATCGCCGCCTTCAAGAGGCCCTTCGCGTCGGCCGGCGTGGCGGGCGAGACGACCTTCAGGCCGGGCGTGCCGGCGAACCAGCCGTCGAAGCTCTGCGAGTGCTGGGCGGTCAGCTGGTTGCCCGCGCCGTTGGGCGTGCGGATCACGAGCGGGCAGCGCACCTCGCCGCCGAACATCGCGCCGATCTTCGCCGCGTGGTTGATCACCTGGTCCATCGCGACGAGCAGGAAGTTGATCGTCATGATCTCGACGACCGGGCGCTCGCCCAGCATCGCCGCGCCGACGCCGGCGCCGACGAAGCCCTCCTCGGCGATCGGCGTGTCGCGCACGCGGTCCTCGCCGAACTCGTCCATCAGGCCGGCGGTGACCTTGTAGGCGCCATCGAAGACGCCGACCTCCTCGCCCATCACGAAGACGCGCTCGTCGCGCGTCATCTCCTCGCGCAGCGCAAGCCGCAGCGCCTCGCGGTAGGTCATGACCTCGGTGCCCTCAGCGGGCGCCGCGGCCTCGGACTCAGGGTTTCCCCGTCCGCGCGTCGCAAGCGCCGCGCTCCCGGCGACGTCAGTGCCGCTCACGATCCCAGCCCCGCGTCGAAGGTCAGCGCGAGCTCGCCGAACGGCGAGCCGGGACGCATGCGCGCGAACTGCTCGGCACTGCCAGCGGCGTGCATGCCGGCGGCGAGCTGCGCGACGTCCGGCTCCGCGCTCGCGCTCGCGAAGGCGACCGCCGCTTCGACGCGCTCGTCGGCGCGCGCGTCGATCGCGTCCAGCTCCTCGTCGGAGACACCGTCGGCGCGCAGCTGCTCGCGCACGCGCACGAGCGGGTCGCGCTGCTGACGCTCGGCGATCTCGTTCTTGGTGCGGTAGGCGAGCCCGGCGTCGGCGACCGAGTGGCCCCGGTAGCGGTACGTCATCGCCTCGAGCACGGCCGGCGTGCGGTCCTCGCGCGCGGCGCGCAGCAGGCGGTCGGCCGCCTCGTGGACGGCGTCGAGGTCATCCCCGTCGACGCGCTCGCCGTGCATGCGGTAGGCGCTCGCGCGGCGCCACAGCTCCGGCTCGGCGGAGGCGCGAGAGACGGAGGTCCCCATGCCGTACTCGTTGTTGACGACGAGGAAGACGATCGGCAGCTTCCACAGCGCGGCGAGGTTGAGCGACTCGTGCCACGCGCCCATGTTCACGGCGCCGTCGCCCAGCTCGCAGACGACCGCGTGCGGCTTGCCCTGGCGCACGAGCGCGAGCGCGAGCCCGGTTGCGACGGGGAGCTGGCCGGCGACGATGCCCCAGCCGCCGTAGTAGCCGTTGGCGACGTCGAGGATGTGCATCGAGCCGCCACGGCCGTGCGCGCAGCCGTCCTCGCGGCCGAACAGCTCCGCCATCACGGCCTCGGGGGAGGTGCCGCGTGCGAGCGCGAAGCCGTGCGAGCGGTAGCCGGTGACGAGCAGGTCGTCTGGCTGGAGAGCGTCGACGACGCCGACGGTGGTGGCCTCCTGGCCGGAGGAGAGGTGGCAGTAGCCGCCGATGCGGGCGGCCTTGTACTGGCGCTCGGCCTCCGTCTCGAAGACGCGGCTGAGGATCATCGTCTCGTACAGCTCGCGCCGGGTGTCCGGGGCGAGCTTGGCAACCGGACCGGCGTCTTCGCGCGTGGCGGTGGGCTTGGTGGCCGTGGCCGGCATCAGGCCTCCTCGAAGTACTCCGGGTGCGCGGCCTGGATGTGCGGCACGCTGGACAGGACCATGCGCAGGTGATGGCGCATCGCCGCCTCGGCGCGATCCGCGTCGCCGGCGGCGATCGCGGCGACCAGCTCGCGGTGCTCGGAGACCATCTCGCCGAGGTAGCCGGGCTCCGGCAGGCTGAGGCCGCGGACGCGGTCGAGATGGCCGTTCGCGCGACGCGCGAGGTACCAGACGATCTCGTGGCCGCTCAGCTGGGCGAGCAGGCGGTGGAGCGCCTCGTCAAGCGCGTCGAACGCCTCGGCGTCCCCCTGCTCGTCCGCGCGCTCCTGGGCGGCGAGGTTCGTCTGCAGCTCGGCGAGTCCGGCCTGCTCCATGCGCTCGGTCGCGCGGCGGATCGCGGCGCACTCGAGCGCCTCGCGGACGAACGCGGCGTCCTCGACGGCGGCGGGGCTGATGAGCGTGACGAACGTGCCGAGCTGCGGCACGATCGCGACGAGGCGCTCGTCGCGCAGGCGCGCGAGCGCCTCGCGGACCGGCGTGCGGCTGACGCCGAGCAGATCGGCCAGCTCGTTCTCCGACAGGCGACGGCCCGGCTCCAGCTCGGCGGACACGATCGCGGCACGCAGCGCGGCGTACACCTGGTCGCCGGTGGAGAGCCCGTTGACGCGGTCGTGCAGGGCGATTCGCATATCTGCCGACTAGTATACAAGTGTTCCGCAACCCCAGATGGGGCCAGTGGGTGAGTTTCAGCCGGAAGCGCTCCGACCCGAAGCGTTGCCTCGATCTCGAGAAGAACGCTCAGTGAGGACCCTTGCTTCTCGACGCGACGTCGGCGAGTTCTGCACCTCTCAGCCGTCTCCTCAGATCGGGCAAGCGCGGATACCGCAAGTCCGGCGTGTGCCGGACCGGAAGCGCCTCCGCGAGCAGCATGACGTCGACCAGTCGTCGCCCGCAGCGCTCCAACTCTTCCTCGGAAGGTTGGACGACGCGGTGGCACGGGAGAGGGTCCGGTTCGAGCATCGCGGCCAGCCTATCCGCCGGACCAGAGACGACCGAGGGCCCCGCGCTGCGGGGCCCTCGTGTGGTGCAACTGCTCGCGGCCGGCGGGTGACGCCGGCGCGCGTGGGTTCAACGTCAGGCGGCCAGCGGGCCCTCGTGGCGGTCCAGCGTGCGCGCGGTGCGCCGGGCAGCCTCCACGTGCTCGTAGTCACGCGTGCCCGGGCCGTACATCAGCCCGCGGAGGAGCTTCGTCGCGTCCTCGTTCGAGACGCCCTCGATGACCGTCGCGGGGTGCTCGTCGGTTGCCATCAGCTTCAG
>DATHEP010000140.1:0-8276 GCA_035318525.1 Conexibacter sp. | reverse complement strand
CGCCCCCAGCTCGTCGGCGGTCGATTCGCGCACCGTCGCGTAGCGCCAGTGCTGCGTCAGCTCGGCGCCGGTGAACGTGCCGAAGTGGGTCTGCGTGTTGCCGACGTCGACGACGAGGAGCATGGGCGGCGAAAGTATCGCGCCTGCGGCGGATCGCGGCGCGGGCAGCGAAGCGGCGCGCGCGGCGGCGCACCCCGCCTAAGCTCGCCCGATGCCCCACACGCTCTACATGATCCACGGCTCGCACCCCTGCGTCTGCGCCGAGCGCGCGCTGCAGCTGAAGGGCCAGCCGTACAAGCTGCACGAGATGGCGCCGGCGCTGCACGTGCCCGAGCAGTGGCTGCGCTTCCGCAAGACGACCGTGCCGGCGCTCGTGCTCGGCAGCGGCGAGGAGATCGTCGGCTCGCGCGCGATCGTCCACCGCCTCGACGAGCTGGTGCCGGAGCCGCGACTGCTGCCGCTCGACGCGGCGGCCCGTGCTCGTGTGGAGGAAGCGGAGAAGTGGGGCGACGACGTCCTCCAGCCGGCGGCGCGGCGCCTCTTCTGGAGCGGTGTCCGCACGCGGCCCGACGCGGTCGCCAGCTACGGCGAGGGCTCGAGACTGCCGCTGCCGGCATTCGCGCAGCGGCTCGCCATCCCGTTCGTGAGCCGCGCGGCGGCACGGCGCAACCGAGCGAGCGTCGCGCAGGCGCGCGAGGACCTCGCCGCGCTGCCCGGCTGGCTCGACCAGGTCGACGCGTGGATCGCCGAGGGCGTGATCGGCGGCGCCGAGCCGAACGCCGCCGACCTCCAGATCGCGTCGAGCGTGCGCTTCGCGAGCACGTTCGCTGACGTGCGACCGCTGATGGAGGGCCGGCCGTCACTCGCGCTGGCGCTGCGGCTGTTCCCTGCGTACGCCGGGCACATGCCGGCGGGCGCGCTGCCGGTCTGACGCCGTCGTCCTGGCCCGGGTCGTCCTGCGATCGCAGGGCAGGACAGCGCTCACATGAGCGGCGGTCCGGCCCGCTCGACCCGCACCGCCGGGTCGAGCGCGGCGAGCGCGTCGGCGAGCCGCCTACCGCCGGGGATCGTCAGCTCGAGGTCAAGCTCGAGCAGCGGCAGCAGCACGAAGCGCCGGCTCGTCACCTCGGCGTGCGGCAGGCGCAGGCGCTCGGAGGCGTAGTCCAGGTCCCCGAGCAGCAGCAGGTCGACGTCGATCGGGCGCGGCGCGTGACGGCGGACGCCAGGGCCCGTCTCCCGGCCCAGCTCGCGCTCAACCGCCTTGCACGCGTCGAGCAGCGCCTCGGGATCGTGTGCGGTGGCGATCCGCACGCATGCGTTGAGGAAGTCCGGCTGGTCGAGGATCTCCCCCACCGGCTCCGTCTCGTACGTGCTCGAGGAGGCGAGCACGCGCACACCGTGACGCGGCAATGCCTCGACCGCGGCGGTCAGGTGCGCGCGGCGGTCGCCGAGGTTCGAGCCCAGGCCGAGGTAGCCGACGCGCTCGACGCTCATTCCGCGTCGCGCACGACCTCGACCGAGACTTCCTGCACCGGCAGCGGGATCGGCGGCTCCGGCTTCGCCGCCTTCACCCACACCGACTCGGCCTCGTACTGCTCCAGCAGGCGGTCGGCGATCGCGGTGCAGAGGCGCTCGAGCGTCTTGTACGAGCGCTGCTGCGCGACGAGCGCGACGATCTGGCAGACCTCGCCGTAGTCGACCGTGTCCTCGACGCGGTCGGTGACGGTCGCGTCGCAGGTGCCGGCCTCTATCCGCAGGTCGAGCACGAGCCGCTGGCCGATCTCCCGCTCAGCCTCGCTGACGCCGTGATGCGTGTAGAGCGACAGGCCGGTGATCTCGATCGTGACGAGCGGCTCGGAGGGCTCGTCGTCCTCGTCCACCTCGTCGAGGTCATCGTGCTCGAACTCGTCGTCGTCGCTCATCGGCCGCGGACCGTAGCAGCAGCGACCGCGAGCGCGTCGGCGATCGGCGCGACGTCGTGGACGCGGAAGACCGACGCCCCCCGCTCGAGCGCGAGCACGTTCGTCGCGATCGTCGCGGCGAGGCGCTCGTCCACCTCGCGCCCCGTGATGCGGCCGAGGAACGACTTGCGCGAGGTGCCGATCACGATCGGCCGTCCGAGCGCCGCAAGCTCGTCGAGGCGGCGCAGCAGCTCGAGGTTGTGCTCAAGCGTCTTGCCGAAGCCGATGCCGGGATCGAGCATGATCCGCTCCTCCGAGACGCCGGCGGCGACGGCCGCCCTCAGCCGCTGCTCGAGGAACGCCTTCACGTCGGCGACAACGTCGTCATAGGCAACGTCCGCCTGCATCGTGCGCGGCTCGCCGCGCATGTGCATGAGGCAGCAGTCGAGGCCGCGATCGGCGACGAGCCCCGCGAGGTTGGGGTCGGCACGGAACGCCGTCACGTCGTTCACGTAGGTGGCGCCCGCCGCCACGGCCGCCTCCGCTACGGCGAGCTTCGACGTGTCGATCGACAGCTGCGAGCCCGTCCTCGCGGCCGCGAGGCCCTCGATCACCGGCAGCACGCGCCGCAGCTCCGCGTCCGCGGTCACCGGCTCCGCGCCCGGCCGCGTCGACTCGCCGCCGACGTCGAGGATGTCCGCACCCTCGTCCGCCAGCGCCAGCCCATGCGCCACCGCCGCGGCCGGATCGAGGTACAGCCCCCCGTCCGAGAACGAGTCGGGCGTGACGTTGACGACGCCCATGATTCGATACGGCCGCTCCACGAGCGCATCGTCGCAAAGCCGTCCCGCCAGCGCCGTGACCTGACGAGGCTTCCGTCGTGCCTGGCAAGGACGCAGCCGGTGTGGCGTACTTCGTACGCGAACCGGCGAGGACGCCGCCAGGCGCGGCGGAAGGCCGTCAGGTCAGGCGAGCTCGGGCTTCTCCGGGAAGTCGAGCCGCGCCTCAGCAGTTCCACCGGCCAGCCCCGGCCGCGGAAGCGGGCGCGGCGTGTCGCGGCCGCGCTCCTTCTCGGCGGGCGGCAGCGGGACCTCGGGCGGCGGCGACGCCTCGGCGCCGAAGACGTCCTCCTCGCTCTGCCCGTCGATCAGCGCCTCGAACTGCTCGCGCTCGATCGTCTCGCGCTTGATGAGGATCTCGGAGATCCTCGCGAGTGACTCGCGATGCGAGGTCAGGATGTCCTTGGCTCTCTGATGGGCGCCCTCGACGATGCGGCGGATCTCGTCGTCGATCTCGCGCGCGATCTCGTCGGAGTAGTCCGGCTCCGAGCTGAACTCGCGGCCGAGGAACGGCTGCGCGTGCTCGTGGCCGAAGACGCGAGGCCCGAGCTTCTCGCTCATGCCGAAGCGCATCACCATCTGCTTCGCCGTCGCCGTGACCTTCTCGAGGTCGTTCGACGCCCCCGTGGTGATCTCGCTGAAGACGATCTCCTCCGCGGCGCGGCCGCCGAGCGTCATCGCCATCGTGTCGAGCAGCGCCGCGCGCGTCGTGAGGAACTTGTCCTCGGCCGGCAGCGAGATCGTGTAGCCGAGCGCCTGACCGCGCGAGACCACCGAGATCTTGTGGACGGGATCGCTGTGCTCGAGGTAGTGGCCGACGAGCGCGTGACCCATCTCGTGATACGCCGTGATGCGCCGCTCCTCGTCGCTCATCACGCGCGTCTTCTTCTCGGGGCCCGCGATCACGCGCATGATCCCCTCCTCCAGCTCCAGCTGGCCGATCTCGCGCTTGCCCGTGCGGGCGGACAGCAGCGCCGCCTCGTTGACGAGGTTCGCGAGGTCCGCACCGGTGAAGCCGGGGGTCTGGCCGGCGAGCGTGTCGGTGTCGATCCCGCGCGCGAGCGGCTTGCCGCGCGTGTGGACGTCGAGGATCTTCGCGCGGCCCTTTCGGTCGGGCCGGTCGACAGTGATCTGGCGGTCGAAACGGCCCGGGCGCAGGAGAGCCGGGTCGAGGATGTCGGGCCGGTTCGTGGCCGCGATCATGATGATGTTGTCCTTCGCCTCGAAGCCGTCCATCTCGACGAGCAGCTGGTTGAGCGTCTGCTCGCGCTCGTCGTGCCCGCCGCCCATGCCGGCGCCGCGGTGGCGGCCGACGGCGTCGATCTCGTCCATGAAGATGATGCAGGGCGAGTTCTGCTTCGCCTGCTCGAACAGGTCGCGCACGCGCGAGGCGCCGACGCCGACGAACATCTCGACGAAGTCCGAGCCGGAGATCGAGAAGAACGGGACGCCCGCCTCACCCGCGACCGCGCGCGCGAGCAGCGTCTTGCCGGTGCCGGGCGGGCCGTAGAGCAGGACGCCCTTCGGGATGCGCGCGCCCAGCGCCTGGAATCTCTTCGGGTTCTCGAGGAACTCCTTGATCTCGTGCAGCTCCTCGACCGCCTCGTCGACCCCGGCGACGTCGCGGAAGGTGATCTTGGGCGAATCGACCGACAGCCTTCTCGCGCGCGACTTCCCGAACGACATGACCTTCGAGCCCCCGCCCTGGACCTGGTTCATGAGGAAGATCCAGAAGCCGATGAAGATCAGGAACGGCAGCACGTAGGTCAGCAGCGACAGCCAGCCGCTCGTCTTCGCCGGCTCGACGTCGTAGTCGACTCTCGCTCTGTCGAGCGAGGTGATCAGCTCGTCGCCGTTGTCGGGCACGAAGCCGATCTCGTGCTTCTGGTTCGGCGGGTTCTTCAGCGTGACGTTGATCGTGTTGTCCTTGTTCTTGATCAGAACGGACTTCACGTTCTCGTCGCTCAGGTCCTTCTGGAACTGCGTGTTCGTGTAGGTCGGGCCCTTCTGCTCCGGATTGATCAGCCGCTGGGCGAAGAACGCCAGCACGACCACGATCAGGATCGGAAAGGCGGCGCTCTTGAAGAACCTGCTCATGAAGGCATCCCGGGCGCGCGACGCGCCAGTTCGACGGGGTGGACGGGCTGCCTAGCGTAGCACCCCGCTTTCTGTTTCCAGACGGCACGCAGGCCGTGCGGTGACGGGCTTTCCCACTGCATCGGCAGGCCGCGCACGCAGCCTTAGGAGCCTTCGCTCAGCGCGGCCACATACGGCAGGTTGCGGTAGCGCTCACCGTGATCGAGCCCGTAGCCGATCGCGAAGCGGTTCGGGATCTCGAAGCCGACATAGCGCGGGGACAAGTCGACTTGGAGGCGCTCGGGCTTGGTGAGGAGCGCGCACACCGTCAGCGAGGCGGGATCGCGCGCCTTGAGGTTGCGCAGCAGGTACTGGAGCGTCAGCCCGGAGTCGACGATGTCCTCGACGATGATCACGTCGCGGTCGGCGATCACCGCATCGAGGTCCTTGAGGATCCGCACGACGCCCGAGGACTGCGTCGCCGACCCGTAGGAGGAGACGGCCATGAAGTCGACCTCGCACGGCAGGTCGATCGCGCGCATGAGGTCCGACAGGAAGAAGACGGCGCCCTTCAGGACGCACACGAGCAGCGGCTCTCTGCCGGCGTAGTCGCGCGTGATCTCGGCGCCCAGCTCCGCCACGCGGTGCTGCAGGTCGTCCGGCTGGACCAGGATCTCGCCGATCGCCGCGTCGCCCATGTCGGCGGCAGTGTACGCAGGCGGGGACTCAGACCCCGCCTACCCCTCAAGCGCGCTCGGCGTGCAGCACGCCGCGCTCGGCGACCGCGCGCACGCCGCCGCCGAGGTCGAGCAGGGCACGGCCCGTGCGCCGCAGCGCGGCGACCTCGTCGGCGTGGCGCGCCGCACCCGGCACGAGCTTCCCGGCGGCGCTGTCGGCGAGCCGTTGGACGACGAGTCGCCGCAGCGCCGGCGGCAGCGCCGCAAGCCGCTCGAGCGTGATCTCGGGCCGCCCGGCACGTTCGTCGAGCTGCTCGCCGACGAGCGCGTCGAGCACCTCGCCCTCGTCGCGCAGCAGCGCGGCCGTGCGCAGCACGTTGGCGGCCGCAGCCGGATGGATCTGCTCGAGCGCCGGCACGAGCCCGTGGCGCACGCGGTTGCGCGCGTATCTGGGCCCGCCGTTGCTCGCGTCGTCGCGCCAGGCGAGCGTCCGCTGCTCGCAGTAGGTCGTCGTCTGCTCCCGCGTCACGCCGAGCAGCGGCCGCACGAGCCGCCCGTCGCGCGGGCGCATGCCGAGCAGCGCGCGACGGCTCGGCGAGGAGGCGAGGCGGTAGAGGATCGTCTCGACCTGGTCGTCGGCGGTGTGGCCGGCCGCGACGGCGGCCGTCGCGCCGCGTGCGAGCGCACGCCGGGTCGCGACGCCGTAGCGCACGTCGCGCGCCCACGCCTGCACGTTGCCCCCCGCCTCCGGCCGGCGCGGGCGCTCGATCGTCAGCGCCACACCGAGCCGCTCGCACAGCGCCGCGCAGTGGCGCTCGTCCTCGCCGGCCTCGTCGCGCAAGCCGTAGTTGACGTGCACGGCCTCGACCGCTTCGGGACCGACCAGCCGCACCGCCACGTCGAGCAGGCAGACGGAGTCGCGCCCTCCGGACAGCAGCACGACGACGGGCGCACCGACGGGCAGGAGCCCCCCGGCGCGCACCTGCTCGAGCACGCGGTCGGCCGCCATGTCGTCCAGTCTAGGCCCGCGCGAGCCCGCCGGAGACCGAGCGCTCAGCCGTCCCCGGGACCGGCGAGGAACAGCTCGGTCGACTCGCTGAAGCCCTTCAGCCGCACCTCGCCGATGCGCTCGAAGGCGAGATGCGCGCCGGCCAGCTCGACGATCGCGCGCGTGACGAGCACCTCGCCGCCGCCGGCGCGCGCGACCACGCGCGCGGCCAGGTTGACCTCGCGGCCGTAGTAGTCGCCCTCGCGGTACAGCACGTCGCCGCAGTGGATGCCGATGCGCGGCCGCGGGCGCTCGGTGTACAGCTGCTGGAAGCCGACGGCCCAGTCGACGAGCGCCGCGCCGTCGGGGCCGACGATCATCGCCTCGTCGCCGATCGTCTTCACGATGCGCGCGTCGTCGGGCAGCGTCAGCTCGACGGCCTCGATGAAGCCCTCGACCGCGTCGACCGCCTCCTGCTCGCCGACCTCCTCCGTCAGCCGCGTGTAGCCGGCGAGGTCGGCGAAGGCGATCGCGACGCGCAGCCGGCCGAGGTCGCCCGCGTGGCCGTCGAGGTCGACCTCCATGTGGCCGACCACGTCCTGCTCGAGGAAGTGGCGCAGGAAGCGCTGGTGGACGAGGTCCATCAGCGGCGACGTCAGCGGCAGCAGCGCGCCCGCGAGCTGCTCGATCTGCTCCGCGATCTCGAGCCCGGGCACGCCGTCGCGCATCAGCGGCTCGTGCACGTAGAGGTGGAAGAGCCGGACCTCGGCGTCGGCGATCTGCGCGAGCGCCTGCCCGTAGACGCGCACGACCTGCAGCAGCGCGACGAGCGGGAAGCCGGCGTCGAGCGCCTCGGCGGCGCGCCGCAGCAGCGCCAGCTCGCGGTCGGGGATCCGCTCGGTCGCGCGCTCGGGGTAGCCGAGCGAGGTCAGGATCCGTCTGACGAGCGCCGGCTCGAGGCCGGTCTGCCGCGCGGCCTCGGCGAGCGGCACGCCTCCCTCCACGGGCGGGAACAGCTCCTCTGCGTAGCCGAAGGCGAGTCGCCCCTCCTGGCTGGCGGCGCGAATCGCGGGGAGCGCATGACCGCGCTCGCGCAGGCGCGCGACGATCCTGGCCTGCGCTGCGGCCGCCGGCGTCCACGCCCCGCGTTCGAGCGGGACGAGTCCCTGCGCGACCCAGCGACGCAGCGTCGCCGGCGTCACCCCCGCCCTCCGCGCCACGTCGGTGAGCGTCAGCGTCGTCTGCCCATCGCCCCGCGCCATGCCGCCACGCTAGTCGGTCCGCGTCCATTCGCAGGCCGGTCGGCGCCTGGCGTCGTGGAGCCCGCACATGGCGGCGGGATCGTCTCGCGACCCCGCCGCCGGCGGGCGAAGCGGCCCGCTGCGTCGGCCGGCGGCGCTCGTCGGATCGGCGGCGCCTTGCGGGCGGACCTCCGCCGCTCGACCGGCGGACCGCCCACTTTTCGACCTGCAGCCTCTGTGCCCTGAAGGCCTACTGCGCCGCGGCGGCGGTGTCAACCGCCGGGGTCCGCAGACCGGCGATGGCGGCGCGGGTGGGTCGGCGTGCCTGGCGCTGCCCGCGCGTCTGCGGCTCGCGCCCGGGTGCTCCGCTCGGTGCAGCGTCGGCATCGCGTCGCTGGCGGCCGGAGCGGAACGTAACCGGCAGACGCGACCGACCGTCAGACCACGAGGTGCGGGTACTTGCGCTCGACGAGCTCGCGATAGCGCGCGAAGACCGGCTTCGTGATCGGCATCAGCGCGAGCGCGGCCTTCACGTCGCCGCCCGACTTGATCCG
>DATHEP010000139.1:0-4978 GCA_035318525.1 Conexibacter sp. | reverse complement strand
GATGAAGTCGCCGGTGCCCGTCGTGATGTCGTACAGCCGCATCGCGAGGCCGAGCGCCTCGACCGAGACGACCCGACGCGAGCCCTTCGTCTTCAACGCCATCCCGTCCATCGTCCGCTTGCGCGTGATGGCAGGGTCGGTGAGGTGGAAGAAGCGCAGGCGCGCCGCGAGGCCTCCGAAGAGCCGTACCGTCCGGATGTCGTTCGGGAGTCTGTAATCCTCGACGACGTACTCGAAGCCGAAGTGGTCAAGGCACGCCTTGAGCCACGCGACGATCAGCGGGTCAGTGTTCGGTACGCGCCACGCCTCTCTGCCGCACGAGCCCTCGGCGTCGAAGATCCCAGCGAGGAAGCCTTTTCGCCACTCGTCGCTCGGGTCGAGCGGCCACGTGACGATGTCGCGGATGAGCTCGACGGTCGCACGTCTCTGCGTACGGATCGCGCGAAGCGACCGCTGGTCGGCCGTCGCCGCGTGGAATGCGAAGGCGTTCGTCCCGATCCCTTCTGCGGTGAGGTATGCCGCCGAGCGAGCAAGCGCCTCGTCGTCGGCAAGCGCGAGTCGGAATCGATGTACCTCGCCGCGGGCACGGCCTGGCCGTTCGTACTCGTAGGAGCCCACGTGCCCGTCGCCGCGGATCATCCCGCACAGGTAGCCCCATCGATAGTCCGGTCCCTGCTCGGGCGGCGCCGCGAACTGTCCCGTTCCCAGCAATCTGTCGTTCGTCGTGAGGTATGGCCGCTGGTTCGCTCCGCTCATCGCGCCCGTCACGTGCTTCCACCCGCGGCCGCTCAGGAAGCGGTGGTCGCCGCTCGTGATCAGCTCGGTCCCGTCCTCGAGCGTCACGCGATAGGCCGGCTTGACGGTGGACCAGTGGTCGAGCACCTCCGTAGGCACGTAGCGGCGATAGGCACCTTGCTTCACCGTTCCGTAGACGCGGGCGCCGGGCCGGAGCTCGGCCAGCGGCTTCGTTCGTCCGTCGGCCATCAGGATCGGCGTCCCACCCCAGGCGCAGTAGACGCAAGCATGAGAGCAACCGCGATATGGGTTCACGGTCCATCTGAATGGCATCCGCGACGCTCTCGGCACGCGATTGAGCGCCGATCTCGCCCGCACCTCGTAGAAGCGCGTGTCGAGCGCCTCGGGGGCGTCGAACCGGCGCACGACGGCGGTCTCGCGGTAGCCGGGGAGGCGGGCCTGCTCGTCGGCGGTGACAAGGAGTTCGTCCCATCGCACGAACACATGTTCGCATGACGTCCGGCGGATGCCAAGCGGGCGAGCGGGTACAGCCGGTCTGTGACCGATCGCACGCTCCCGCACCGCAACTCAGGCGCCGCTACGCGGTAGAAGAGGTGATGCGAACGCGCCTGAGACGAAGCCGCGAGCGTGCGCTGGAGGCGATGCTCCAGACGCGCTCCCATGCCTGGGAGGAGGTCGGGCTGTCGCGGCAGCTCGGCCGCGTCGCCGCGCGCAAGGCGCGGCGCGAGGCGCTCGTGCTGCTGCCGCTGCTGGTCGGGGTGCTCGTGGCCTACGGCTATCGCGACGAGCTGTTCGGGCGCGACCTCGACACGCTCGTGCGAATCCTCACCGCGACGGTGCTCGTAGCGCTCGGCTGGGCGCTCGCACGCGACGTCGGACGTGTCGTCGGCCCCGACCTGCTGCGCCGCATGGACCCTGGCACCGCCGGCACGCTGGGCTTCCTGCTGCGCCTGCTGACGATCCTCGTGGTCACGATCGTCGCGCTGCGGATCGCCGGCCTCAAGCCGCAGACGCTCGCCGTCGGCGGCGCCTTCACGGCCGTCGTGATCGGCCTCGCCGCGCAGCAGACGCTCGGCAACCTGATCGCCGGCATGGTGCTCCTGAGCGCGCGGCCCTTCCGCGTCGGCGAGCGCGTGCGCCTGCAGGCGGGCGGCCTCGCCGGACAGGCGGAGGGCGTGGTCAGCTCGCTCGGGCTGCTCTACACGACGCTCGCACGCGGGGAGGACCGCATCATGGTCCCCAACAGCGTCGTGCTCGGAGCCGCCGTCGTGCCGCTGCGCGAGCCGCAGGCGGTCAACGTGCGCGTCGTCTTGCAGCACGGCACGAAGCCGACCGACGTGCAGGCGCTGCTGCGCGAGGCGATCGGCGTACCGCTGCGCATGGCTCCGCACATCGCGCTCGAGGAGGTCGACGGCGAGCAGGTCGTCGTGCGGATCGAGGCGACGCCGGAGCACGCACGCGACGGCGCACAGCTGGCGGACGAGATCCTGGCGGCTGTCACGACGGTCGCGGGCGAGCGCGCCGTGGCGAGCTGATCTGCGGCGACCCGACTCGCGTCAGCGGTTGTCGCGCCCGCCGGCGGCGAGCCCGTCGGCGATCCGCGGACCGCCCATGCGGCGGCTGCCGTGCGCGCTCAGCTCGGGCGCGATGCCGGACACGATCGAGCCGAGGCGCAGCCCCAGCGGCGCGACGTCGACCTCTGCCTTGTTGCGCTCGATCGCGCGCACGACCCCTGCCGCCACGTCCTCCGGGCTGCGCGTGCCGACGCCCGCCGGGAGCTTCACGTCGGCGCGGGCGAACATGCCGGCGTCGCGGATGAAGCCGGGGAAGATCGTCGAGACGCCGACTCCGGATGCGCGCAGGTCCTCGCGCAGGCTCAGCGCGAACCCGCGCAGGCCGAACTTGCCGGCCGAGTAGAGCGCCCCGCCGCCGGCCGCCGCTCTGCCCGACAGCGACGAGATGAAGACGAGATGCCCGCGGCCGCGGGCCACCATCTGCGGCGAGAGCAACTGTGCGAGCACGATCGGAGCGCGCAGGTTGACGTCGAGCGCGCGATCGACCTGCTCGACGGTGTAGTCGTCGAGCGTCCCGCTCGCTGGCAGCGCCGCGTTCGCGACGAGGATCTCGACGTCGCCGGCCTGCTCGGCGAGCCGCTCGACGGCGTCGCGCTCCGTGAGGTCGACGGCGAGCGCGCGCCCGCTCAGCTCGGCGGCGAGCGGCTCGAGCACGTCGGCGCGGCGGCCGGTGAGGACCAACTGGGCGCCGCGCGCGGCGAGCGCCCGGGCGATCGCGTGGCCGATGCCGCCGCTTGCGCCCGTGAGGAGGACGGTTCCCTGGATCGCGGTCATGGCGCGAAGCGTGTCACAGGCGCACGCCGCGTGGCGCCGTCAGGCGCCGAACAGCGCGACGGTCGCCGTGAAGGCGTGCACGAAGCTCGCGCCGCCGACCGGACCGATCTCGCCGGCGGCGAAGAAGCCCGCCGAGGGCGCGCCGGCCAGCTCGCCTGCGAGTGCGTCCGCGTCGTGGTCGGCGATCCCGAACATCTCCCGCCCGCGTCCGTTGCACGAGAAGGCGAGCGCTCCGGCAGGCGTGCCGCCGAGCGCGGAGACGCGCAGGCGCAACTGGTCCTGCAGGTCGCGGTCAGCCGACGCCGCGTCGCGCGCATGCAGCCGCAGCACCTGGCCCGCCTGCACGCGCGCCGCGACTGCCAGCGTGCCGCCGACTGGGTCGGCGCCCATCAGCTGGCGCACGAGGAAGTTGCCCTGCTCGTAGTCGGGGCGGCCGCCGTCGACGACGAGCCCGACGAGCAGGCCGCCGGCGATCAACGTCCGTTCGCGCGGATCGAGCTCCTCGATCACCCCTCGTATGCGGTCGAGCGCCGGCTGCCCGGCAAGCTCTCTGATCACGTTGCCCTCGGCCTCCGTGATCGTCAGCTCGGGGCCGACGGGCGTCGCGCCCTGCGAGACGCACGGAAGCAGTTCGACGTCGTCGAAGCGCACGCCGACGGCGCCGCCGTCGCAGACCTCGTCGCCGTGGAAGAGGACGCTGCGCTCGTCGGGCCGGCGTGCGCTGGCGAGCCCGCCGACAACCGGGACGCCCGGTGCGCGCGCGCCAAGATCCTGCAGCAGTGGGTCGGTCGGGAAGGTGAACGGGTCAGGCAGCAGGATCGCCCCGCGCGCGCCCGCGAGATCCTCCATCCCGATCACGGTGACCGAGTCCTCGTGCACCGACGCCGTCGCGTGGAACGTGCGCGCGCTGCCGCCGTCGAGCGCCGCCGTCCACACGGCGACCGCGGTGCCGCCCTCGTGCTCGGTGCCGCAGCCGAGGACGCCGCCGGCGCCGCAGCCGACAAGCGCCGGCGGGCACAGCGCCTCGTGGACGCCCTCCAGCGTCGCCTCGGGATCGGCGAGGTGGTTGCCCGAGGCGAACACGACCGCGAGGTCGGCGGAGGCGCCGTCGAGGCCCGCGCGCGCCTCTTGGGCCGCCTCGATCGCGCCCACGCGCGCGTCCTCGTGCGTCGAGATGCCGGTGCCGATGCGAACGCTCACCGTTCCACCATACTCGGGCGCACCAAGCGCCCTGATGGGCTCGCCAGGGCACGCCATACTGCTGCGGATGGCCGCCCCACGCGTCATCGCGATCTTCGGTCCGACGGGAATCGGCAAGACCGCCGTCGCCGTCGCGCTCGCGGAGCGGCTGCGCGTGACGGCGGGGGAGGAGCCGGTCGCGATCTCCGCCGACGCACTGCAGGTGTACGCCGGGCTCGAGCTGCTGACGGGCGTCGCCGATGCGGCCGAGCAGGCGACGCTCGAGCACCGGCTAGTGGCGTTCCTGCCGGTCGACGCGACCTTCAGCGCGGGCCAGTACGCGGCCCTCGCGCACGCCGAGATCGACGGAGCGCTCGCGGAGGGCCGACGGCCGCTTGTCGTCGGCGGCACGGGCCTCTACCTGCGTGCCGCGCTGACCACGCTGCACCTGCGCCCCCCGCCGCCCGAAGGCGTGCGCGAGCGCTGGGAGCGCGAGCTCGAGCTGCGCGGCGCGCCGGCGCTGCATGCCGAGCTGGCACAACGGGCGCCGTGGGCGGCGGAGTCGATCGACCCCAACGACCGTCAGCGGATCGTGCGGGCCCACGAGCTGCTCGACGCCGGCGAGCTGGAGCCACCCGACGGGCCGTCCCAGCTGTGGACCGACGAGGTGCGCCACCCGACGCTCCTGGCCGGCC
>DATHEP010000138.1:0-4041 GCA_035318525.1 Conexibacter sp. | reverse complement strand
CAGCCTGGTCCGCAGGTCGTTGAACATCAGGTCGACGATGCGCTCGATCTCGGCCCAGGTCAGCGGCTTGAAGAGCACGATCTCGTCCACCCGGTTGAGGAACTCCGGGCGGAAGTGGTCGCGCAGGTCGCCCATGACCCGGCCCCGCACGTCCTCGGGGATCTCGCCGCTTGCGGTGATCCCCTCGAGCAGGTGCAGCGACCCGAGGTTCGAGGTCATGATGATCACGGTGTTGCGGAAGTTGACGGTGCGGCCACGGGCATCGGTGAGACGGCCGTCGTCGAGGATCTGCAGCAGCGTGTTGAAGACATCGGAGTGGGCCTTCTCGATCTCGTCGAACAGCACCACCGAGTAGGGCTTGCGCCGCACCGCCTCCGTGAGCTGACCGCCCTCGTCGTAGCCGACGTAGCCGGGTGGTGCGCCGACGAGCCGGCTGACCGTGTGGCGCTCCTGGTACTCCGACATGTCGAGGCGCACGATGTTGTCCTCGGAGTCGAACAGCGAGCCGGCCAGCGCGCGCGACAGCTCGGTCTTGCCGACGCCGGTGGGGCCGAGGAAGATGAAGGAGCCGATCGGCCGCCGCGGATCCTTGATGCCGGCGCGGGCGCGGATGACCGCGTCGGCGACGAGCTGAACCGCCTCGTCCTGTCCGATCACGCGCTCGTGCAGCACCTCGTCCAGCCGCAGCAGCTTGTCGCGCTCGCCCTCCATGAGGCGGGCGACCGGGATGCCGGTCCAGCGCGCCACGACCTCGGCGATCTCGTCGTCGGTGACCTCCTCGCGCAGCAGCGACGTGCCGCCCTGCTTGGACGTCAGCCGCTCCTCCTCGCTCGCCAGCCGCCGCTCGAGCTCCGGGAGCTTGCCGTGGCGCAGCTCGGCCGCGCGGTTGAGGTCGTAGTTGCGCTCGGCCTCCTCGACCTCCCGCCGCACCTGGTCGAGCTCCTCCCGCAGCGCCTGCAGCTTGCGGATGGCGTTCCGCTCAGCCTCCCACTGGGCCATCATCGCGTCGGCCTGCGCCCGCAGGTCGGCGAGCTCCTTGCGCAGCGTCTCGAGGCGCTCCTGGCTTGCGGCGTCGCTCTCCTTGGTGAGCGCGGCCTCCTCGATCTCGAGCCGCATCACGCGCCGGGTGATCTGGTCGAGCTCCTGTGGCATCGAGTCGATCTCGGTGCGCACGACGGCGCACGCCTCGTCGACGAGGTCGATCGCCTTGTCGGGCAGGAAGCGGTCCGTGATGTAGCGGTGCGACATCGTCGCGGCGGCGACCACCGCCGCGTCCTGGATCCGCACTCCGTGATGGACCTCGAAGCGCTCCCGCAGGCCGCGCAGGATCGAGATCGTGTCCGCGACGTCGGGCTCGTCTACGACGATCGGCTGGAAGCGCCGCTCGAGCGCCGCGTCCTTCTCGATGTGGCCGCGGTACTCGTCGAGCGTCGTGGCTCCGATGCAGTGCAGCTCGCCGCGCGCGAGCATCGGCTTGAGCATGTTTCCGGCGTCCATCGCGCCCTCGGCGGCACCGGCGCCGACGACGGTGTGCAGCTCGTCGATGAACAGCAGGATGCGGCCCTCGGCGGCGGTCACCTCCTGGAGCACCGCCTTCAGGCGCTCCTCGAACTCGCCGCGGTACTTCGCGCCCGCGAGCAGTGAGCCCATGTCGAGCGCGAACACCGTCTTGTCGCGCAGACCCTCGGGCACGTCACGGCGCACGATCCGCTGCGCGAGACCTTCCACGATCGCCGTCTTGCCGACGCCGGGGTCACCGATCAGCACCGGGTTGTTCTTCGTCTTGCGCGAGAGGATCTGGACGACGCGGCGGATCTCCTCGTCGCGCCCGATGACCGGGTCCATCTTGCCGCGCGCCGCCTCCGCGACGAGATCGCGGCCGTACTTCTCGAGCGCCTCGTAGGCGGCCTCCGGCATCGCGCTGGTGACGCGCTGCGCGCCGCGGACCTCCGTGAGCACCTCGAGCAGGCGCTCACGCGTGAGGCCGTGATCCTTCAGCACGCGGGCCGCGGCGGTCTCGGTGCCGAGCAGCGCGAGCACGAGGTGCTCGACCGACACGTAGTCGTCCTTCATCTGCTCGGCCTCGCGCTCGCCGCCCTCGAGCACGCCGGCGAGCGCGCGCGTGACGCGCACGTCGCCCGACGCTCCGGAGCCGGAGACGCGCGGGCGTCGCTCGAGCTGGCGTTCGATCTCGGCTCGCACCGCGCCGGCCTCGACCTCGGCACGCTCGAGCAGGCGCGGGACAAGGCCGTCGGCCTGGTCGAGCAGCGCCAGCAGCAGGTGGTCGGCGTCGACCTCGGTGTGGCCGAAGCGCAGCGCCTTCGTCTGCGCGTCGTGGAGCGCCTCCTGGCTCTTCTGCGTCAGCTTGTTCGGGTCCATGCCGTCACCTCGGGCGGTGGGTCGGGGGCTCGTAGCGGCGCAGCCGCGCCTCCAGGTCGTCGATACGGGCGAGCAGCTCGCAGGTCAGGACCGCGGCGCCGTAGCTCAAGCCGAGGTCGCGCCGCAGCCGCGCGGCCTGGGCAAGGCGCGCGGCGGCGTCGGGCGCGAACTGCGTCTCGCCGGCCGTCTCCAGCAGCCCCAGGCGCACGAGCCGGCTGACGACCTCCGGGTGCAGCCCCGAGTCGCGCGCGAGCACCTCGATCCCGACGAGCCGGGGGCCGATGCGGCGGGTGAGGGTGATCGTGCTCGCCATCACCGGCTCCGGGGATCGAAGTTCGACGTCTCCGCGAGTGCCTCGAAGTGTTTGCGCTCCTGCTTGGAGAGCTTCTTCGGGACCACGATCTTGACCACGGCGTAGAGGTCGCCGGCGCGGCCGCCGGGGCCGGGCATGCCCTGGCCGCGCAGCCGCAGCCGGCGGCCGCAGGAGGAGCCGGCCGGGACCGTCACGCGCACGCTGTCCTCGAGCGTCTGTACCTCGACCTTGGCGCCCAGCGCCGCCTCCCACGGCGCGACCGGGAGGTCGACCTCGAGGTCGCGGCCGTCGCGCCGGAAGCGCGGATGCGGCCGGAGGCGGATGCGCAGGAGCAGGTCGCCGCGCGGGGCACCGCCCGCGCCGTCGCCGCCCTCCCCCGCCAGCCGGATCACCTGGCCGTCGCGGACGCCGCGCGGGATGTCGACCTCGTAGTCGCGACCGTCGCCGAGCGTGAGCCGGCGCTTCCCTCCGCGGGCGGCCTCCTCGAGGCTCAGCTCGAGCACCGCCTCGTGGTCGCCCCCGCGCCGCGAGAAGCCCTCGAAGCCGCGGGCGCGCCCGCGGCCGCCGAACAGGCCTTCGAACAGATCGGAGAAGTCGCCGTCGCCGAACTCGACGCTCACGTCGTCGCCGTTGAAGCCGCCGCCTCCCCTGCCACCGCGGCGGACGTACTCCTCGAAGCCGGAGGCGCCGCTGACGTCGTCGCCGGCCTTCCAGTTCGCTCCCAGCCGGTCGTACTTCTCGCGCTTCTCGGGGTCGCGCAGGACCTCGTAGGCCTCCGCGATCTCCTTGAAACGGTCCTCGGCGCCGGGGTCCTTGTTGACGTCGGGGTGGTACTGGCGCGCGAGCTTGCGATACGCGCTGCGGATCTCCTCGTTGCTCGCGCCGCGCGGCACGCCGAGGACCTCGTAGTAGTCGCGAAACGCGACGGCCATCAACCGTCACCGGCGGGGGCGCGGGCCACGATCACCTGCGCGGGACGCAGGACATGGTCGCCGCGCGCGAAGCCCGACCGCGCGACCTCCGCGACCGTCCGGTCCGGCGTCTCGGTGGTCTCCCGGACGGCGATCGCCTCGTGGCGCTCCGGGTCGAACGGCTCGCCGACCGCGCCGAGCCGGCTGACGCGCTGCCGGTCCAGGATCGCCTCGAGCTGCTCCATGACGGCGCGCAGGCCCGGCGCAGACGGGTGCACGGGCTCCATCTGCGACAGCGCGCGATCGACGCTGTCGACGGCCTCGAGCCAGTCGAGCAGGACCGCGTCGCGGCCCTCCGCCACGCGCCGCTCGGTGTCCCGAGCGACGCGCTTGCGGTAGTTGTCGAGGTCGGCGAGCGCCCGCTTGTAGCGGTCTTCG
>DATHEP010000137.1:0-4272 GCA_035318525.1 Conexibacter sp. | reverse complement strand
CGCTGCTGACCTGCCTCGCACTCGCGATCGCGCTTGCCGCGGCCGCCGGCGCCAACGCCGACGCCGCCACGCTGAGACTGAGATGCGCCGGCAGAGGCCCGCGCAACGTCGACAGCGCCGGCACCGTGCTGTGCGCCGGCTCGCCCTCCAGAGGACGTTCGATCGCCGGCGTCGTGCGCAACGACGCCGGCCAGCCGGTCGCGGCGAGACTGATCGTCACGTACAGCAGATGGATTCCGGCCGGCACCGGCTACACCGTCAGAGCGCACGCGACGAGACAGCTGACGGCGAACGCCGACGGCAGCTTCTCGTTCTCCGACAACCCCGCCACGCGCGAGTCGATCACAGTCGACGTCGTCGCCGACGCGGCGCTCGGGATCGCATATGGCGCGAGCGCGCAGGCGCAGATCTCGCGCAAGCTGAACGTGTCGCTCGCGAAGCTCGGCGGCGGCACGGTCCGCCTCACCGTCAAGGGCACCAGAGTGCGCCCGATCAAGGCGTGGATCCTGAGCGAGAGCGGCTACGAGCTGCCGGGCGTCAGACCGAAGAACGTCAACGGCAGAGGGCAGGCGACGTTCAACCTCGGCAGCCAGCGCGGCAGATTCGCCTACTACGTCGACGCGGGCGTCTACGACGACCTCTTCTGGTATCTGGGGCGCCCGCCGTTCAGGTTGTGAGCTGCCGCGGCCGCGTCGTGCTCAGCCCACCGGCACGTTCATCGCGGCGCGCGCGGCGGCGAGCAGCACGCTGTCGAGATCGCGCTGCGCGATGAAGCGGGCCACGGACGGCTCGCCCTGCTGGCGCCTGAGCGCGCGCAGCGCCATCACGGCGGCCGCAAAGCCGCGTCTTCCGTCGCGGTCGGCGAGCAGGATCGAGTGGTATCCGCGGCGCGTGGCCTCGACGGCGACGTGCGTCCGCCACGCAAGCTTGTGCTCCAGGAGATCGCACGCTGCGCCGCAGGCGAGCAATGTGACGATCGCGAGGTGTGCGACGCCGTGGTCGTCGGCCTGCTTGCAGCCGACGCCGTCCTCCATCAAGGCAGTGAATCCGAGCCGCTTGCTGATCGCCACGACGTCCATCTCGCCCTGGTTTCTGCTGGGAGGCGTCGGGTAGCGACGCGCCAGGTCCGCCACGGTTCGCAGGTCGTCCGGGTGGTCGACGCGGACGACCTTCAACCACGGATGGCCGACCACGTGGCCGGCGGGATGCTCCACGTGGCCACGCCATTTGCCGACGACGGAGACCGGCACGTGCGCGTCACCGCCCTGCGTGCAGAGCAGCTCGAGCGTCGCGAGGATGTCGGCCTTTCGAAGTGGATCAAGGCCGTCGTGTCGAGGCACAGCTCGGCCACCTACATCGCGTCCTCGGCGTCGGCGCGCTCAGCGGCCGCCACGATGTCGCTGAGGTCGATGCCGGCGTCTGCCAGCGCCCGCTCCCCTGCCTCGGCTGCCTGACCGGCGCGGTCCTCCCGCCGGATGTCCCACTCGTCCATGGCGGCCAGCACGTCCGGTACGGAGCACTCGAGGATCTGCGCCAGTCGTTCGTCCGTGATGTCCCACGCCGCCCACAGCCGCGCGGCGTCGAGCGCCAGCGCAGCGGGCACGGGCGGCGCGCTGAGCGCGTAGTGGCGATCGTCGATGCCGTGGCGGGCGAGCGTGGCGGTGCGCGGCTCGGCCAGCAGCCGGTCGCACTCGGCCCTACGAACGAAGCCCTCGTTATACAGGCGCCAGCAGGCCGCCTCCCAGGAGACGCGGTGCCGGCGTACGAGCTCGACGAGATCGTCGGTCGTCACGCGACGGTTCCGGCGCGGCCCGATCGTGTGCTCGATGGCGGTCCGCGGCAAGAGCAGATGGGCGGCGAACGCGTTCGCCGCTACCTCGTCCGGGTCCTTGATGCCGTCCGGTCCGTCGGACGTCACGTCGACGTCGACGAGCTGGAGAGGCCCGCGGACGCGGTGGAGCTCGTGGTGCCCGAGCTCGTGGGCAAGCGTGAAGCGCTGCCGCTGTGCCGGCTTCGCGGCGTTGATGACGACGATCGCGTCCTCACCGTCGAAGACGTACATCCCGTCGGGGGCGCTGTGCCCGAAGCTCTTTCGGAACACGAGTGCTCCACGACGGGCCGCGACGTCCTCCAGGTCTACGGCGTCGTGACCAAGGCTCAACCGCTGGCGGAGCGCCAGGGCGGCGTTCTCGCCTTCGAGGCGGGCAGCGCTAACGGTCACGGCCGCCAAGCTCCTCGCGCACGAAGCGCAGCTCTTCGAGCTTGCGCCGGGTCCACTCGACCATCGCATCGACCTCCGCGGCGCCGCCGCCGAGATCGCGCGCCTTTACGAGCAGCTCGCGCGGCGCCTCAGCGAAGAACGCGTCCATCGGACGCTCGTACAGGGCCGCGGTACGGCGCAGCAGGACCGAGTCGAGCCCGCGCTCCCCATGCTCTATGCGCGACAGCACCGACTTGTCGATGCCGAGCTCCCCGGCGGCCGCCTCCAGCCGATAGCCGCACCGCTCTCGCTCCTCGCGCAGGCGTCGGCCGACCAGTCGCAGCGTCATGTCATCACTCGTAGCGCTCATGCTGCGAGCGTAGCGCTGGCTTGCTGGATCGGCAACCGATGTCAGAACTTTTGTTGTCGAGCGGACGCGGGTGGCGGTCGCCCCGTGGCCCGGTAGCCTTCCCGGACCTGCGCGGCCGACCGCGCGCGTGCACCAGACGTGGCTGCCCCGTTGAGATCCCTCGAGCTGAAGGTCCTCTCCGCGCACGAGCTGAAGCTCGTGCGCGGCACCTATCGCGCGATGGCGCGCACGGGCACGCAACAGCTCTCGCTGCGCGGGATCGCGAAGCAGCTCGACGTCAGCCCGGCACTGCTCGTCTACCACTTCGGCTCGAAGGACAACCTGCTGATCGAGACGATGCGCTGGGCGCTCGCCGCGAGCGTGCGGCGGATCGAGCGGCGAGTCGAGGGCATCGAGGATCCGCACGAGGCGCTCGCGGCGATCCTCGACGCGGTGCTCGTCGATCCGCGCGCGAACCGCGACTACTACCTGATCTACCTGGACCTCGTGCAGTACTCGGTCCGTCACGAGTCGTTCACCGAGCTGGCCGGGCTGCTGCGCCGGCACATCGACGACACGTGGGCCTCGGTCATCGGCCGGGGCGTCGCGACGGGCGTGTTCGAGGCGGCCGACTTGGAGCTGGCCTCGCGCCAGGTTCGTGCGCTGGTCGAGGGCGCCGTCCTGCTGTGGCTGCAGGAGGACGACTGGGAGCAGACGCACGCCGCTCTGCAGCGCGACTGCCACGCCGCCATCCTGCGGCTCCTGACGCCGCGGTCGGCGGCATAGCGCTCCGCCGCCGCCGGCGAGGCGGCTCGCACACGGAAGCCGTCGTTGCTGAACGAACGTTCAGGCTAGTAATGGCCGCCCGCTGCGTGGTAGCGTCTCTGTCCTGAACGTATGTTCAGGGGAACCGTCACCCAGGACAGAGGAGAGATCGTGTCGTTGAAGCTGGACGAGCGGGTCGCGCTCGTCACCGGAGCCGCACGCGGACTCGGCCGCGCGGAGGCGATCGCGCTTGCGCGCCGCGGTGCGCGCGTGGTCGCGGTCGACGTGCTCGACGCGTCGGAGACCGTCGAGGAGATCGAGCGAGCCGGCGGCACCGCCGTCCACGCGCGAGTCGATCTGACCGCTGGAGAGGCGGCGGCACAGGAGGCGCTCGACGCCGCGCTCGCCGCCTACGGCGATCTGCACGTGCTCGTCAACAACGCCGGCCTGATGCGTGACCGCATGAGCTTCAACCTGTCCGCAGAGGACTGGGACCTCGTGCTGGCGGTCAACCTGTCCGCCTCGTTCCACCTCGCGCGCGCCGCGGCACGGCTGTGGCGCGAGCGCCGGGCCGCCGGCGACGCGCAGCCGCGCGCGATCGTCAGCACCTCGAGCGAGTCGGGCCTCTACGGCAACGCCGGCCAGGCCAACTACTCGGCCGCGAAGGCCGGCGTGGCCGCGCTCACGATCACGCTCGCGACCGAGCTCGACCGCTACGGCGTCCGCGTCAACGCGATCGCTCCGCGCGCCCGCACGCCGATGGCCGGCGAGGCGTTCGGCGAGCTGCCGGGCGGCGACGACGCGCACGACCCGTTCGGCCCCGAGCACATCGCGGAGGTCGTCGCATGGCTCGTCTCGGACGCCGCCGCGGACGTCACCGGCCAGGTGCTCGTCGTCCACGGCGGCGGCATCCGCGTGATGCAGACGTGGACACCGGTGCGCGAGATCCCGCGCGACG
>DATHEP010000136.1:0-2002 GCA_035318525.1 Conexibacter sp. | reverse complement strand
ATTACCACTCGGTCAATGCCGGCACCCAGCCGGTGACCGCGCAGGTGAAGCTCAACTTTCACTTCGCGCCCCAGGCGATCGCGCACAGCGCACATCTCGCCGGCTTCGACAACCTGACCATCTACACGCCTCCCGGCGGTCGCAGCTCGCACCTGGCCGAGTGCCGCGTGGACGAGGAGCTGCTGGTCTCCGAGCTGATCCGCCGCACTCAGAGCCGCGGCACGCGCTTTCGCGTGTGGATCGCGGGCGGCGAGCGCGACGGCGAGCTGCTGTGGGCGAGCCGCGGTCCCGACGACGCGCGCGTGGCGATGCGCAGCCCGCTGCGCCTGATGCCGGGCGAAGGCCTGCGCTTCCAGTGCGATTACGTGAACACCACCGAGCTCGAGCTGCGCTACGGCGTCAACGCCGGCGACGAGATGTGCACCTTGGGCGCGACGTACTGGCTGCCGGAAGAGCACCCCGAAGCGCAGCTCCAGGGCTGCTTGCTGCTCGAAGTCGACCCCGACGGCGTCGCGCGCAAGTAGAGACTCGCTCTACCCGCTCGCCTCGCCTTGACGCGCTCTGGCGCGCGCACCAGACTCGCGCCGCTCGGAGAGGTCGGGGAAGCCGGTGTGAATCCGGCGCGGTCCCGCCACTGTAAACGGCGAGGCGTCGGCGTGCGTGCCACTCGGTGAAAACCGGGGAAGGCGGCCGGTCGCTGCAGACCCGTGAGCCAGGACATCTGGCCCCTCCGGTGACCCACACTTGCCCCGCGGACGACGGGGCGTGGGCGCCGGCATTGCGCCGGCCTCCACGTCGCGCTCGCACGCAGGGACTCATGGCCGGCACCCCGGCGGAGGCTCCTCATGAAGTTGCGACTCGATTGGATGGCTTGGTTGCTGATGGTCGCGCTGGTCGCGCCGATCGGCTGCGGCGACGACGATGACGATGACGATCAAGGCAAAGGCGACCACGACGACGAGAAGAAGGACGCGGGCAGCAAGGGTTCCGCCGACAGCGGCCGCAAGCCCACGACCGACGACGAGCTCGAGGTCGCCGGCGAATGGACCAGCGAGTTCGGCGAGCAAACCATCAGCCTCGACAGCTGGGACGGCTCCGAGGTCGTCGAGTTCGACAACGACGAGAACTTGGCCTTCACCGAGAGCCCGGACGACGCGATGTTCTCGCCCGGAACCTTCAGCAAGGTGGTGTGGACCGAGCCGACCGACGAGGGCTTCTACTACTGCATCGTCGACTACGGGCTCAAGACGCTCGCAGAGGCGAAGGCCAGCGAGAAGACCGCGGACGACAGCGACCCGGACGCCATGGGCAGCTGCGGCGGCTTCACCTGGACCAAGCTCGAGCCGCTCTGAAGCGCGAAGGCGAACACAGTGCACCGACCGCCGTACCGCTGGCTGCCATTGAACGCGACGCTCGCGAGCAGTGCCGTGTGCCTGCTCGCGGGCGCGTGCGGCGATGACGGCGCCGAGCCCGAAGACATGACCGACGGCAGCGTGCGGGCCGAGCTGCCGTACGCGAGCGAAGTGGTGAGCTTCGAGCTCGGAACCAGCGGCGGCTACGGGATGAACAAGCTGCCCGGCGTGGTGCTCGGGCCGCCCAAGGGCGGCGGCACGAGCGCGGGCAGCCTCGACGTGCTCAGCCTCGGCATCAGCGGCGAGATCGTGCTCGGCTTCGGTGAGCGCGAGATCAGCGATGGACCGGGGCCCGACCTGATCGTGTTCGAGAACGCGTTCTGGGCCAACGGCGATCCCGACGCGGCGTTCACCGAACCGGGCGAGGTCGCGGTCAGCGCGGACGGCGAGACCTGGCACACGTTCGCCTGCGATCCCGACGCCGCGATCGAGGAGGCGGGCTGTGCCGGGCTGCATCCGGTGCTGAAGTACGACGCCGCGAAGATGCTGGAGCTCGACCCGGACGAAACCGGCGGCGACGCGTTCGATCTCGCCGCCATCGACCTGCCCGCCGCGCGCTACGTGCGCATCCGTGACATGGACGGCGCAGG
>DATHEP010000135.1:0-9051 GCA_035318525.1 Conexibacter sp. | reverse complement strand
GCGCGCCCCGGTCGCCGAAGTGCCAGTAGAAGCCGCCCTTGGAGACCCCCAGGTGCGCCGCCAGCGCCTCGACTCGGATGCTCTCCGGCCCGCCGCTCGCGAGCGCCTGCAGCGCCGCCTCGATCCATGCGCTGCGGGGAGTCCGGAGCTTGGCCACCGGCACATCTATACGGCACCGTATTGACAGATGCAAGCCGCCCGCCTAGTGTCCATACGACAGCGTATGGATGGAGGTCCGAGGTGAAGCTCCCGAACGCCGAGCACAAGGCCCGCCCGTGGCGCATCCACGAGCTCGTCCCCGACTTCACGCTGGAGGACGTCTGGGCGCTGCCCATGCGGGGTGGCCCCGAGGACGTCTACGGCCTGCTCGAGCTGGTCGGCTCCTTCGAGCCGTCCCAGTTGGAGTCCGGGCCGACCCGCTTCCTCTGGAACCTCCGCGACCGCCTCGGCATCTGGCTCGACCTCGGCGAGATCTCGACCCCGGTCGACGGCGAGGAGCCAGGCGAGCTGCCGATCCCCGGGACCATCGAGACCTCGCTGCGCGACCGTCTCCCGCCCGACCTGCGCGGCTCCACGGCGGGCTTCACCTTCGGTTCGCTCCCCTTCGTCCCGCTCTACAAGACCGATCGCGAGGCCGCCGCCGAGCTCTCGAACAAGACAGTCCACGGCGTCGCCCACCTCGGCTGGGCCGACCTCGGCGGGGGTCGCTACGAGGGTCGGATGGCCGTCTACGTCAAGCCGCGCGGCGCCTTCGGCAGGGCCTACATGGCTGCGATCAAGCCGTTCCGGTACTGGGTGGTGTACCCGGCGCTGATGCGGCACATGGAGCGGGTGTGGGATGCGCGCGCGAGGGGCGTGGCGTCAGCGACGCAGATGCAGCCGGACGACTGATCCGGTCGGAGCCGACGTCAGGAGCGGGGCGAGCCCTCGTCGCTGTGCGCGAGGCCGAGGCCGCCCACGACGGTCAGCTCCTGGCTCGTGAACTCCCCGGTGAGCATCGGCATCGCCTGGCTGATGGCAGCTCTCGTCTCCGGGAGCTCGAGCGACGCGTCGTGGTGCTCCTTGCTCTGCCAGACCTCCATGACGTGAATCATGTCGGGGTCCGTGTCGGAGACGCTCACGATGTAGGCCTCGCAACCCGCTGCGCGAAGACCGCCGACGTCGGCGAGGAGGATCGACACGACGTCGTCGCGCCGTCCCGGCGTGGTTCTCATCGTCGCGAGGAATCCGTACGGCATCGATGCTCCTTCCTAACGCAGAGGGTCTTCCCAGCGGAGCGCCGGGAAGGGGGCGACGCATCATGCCGCACACCGCCGTGCCGCGGACGTACCCGCCCTGCGATGAGGAGGAAGCGTGCCCCCACCGGCCACATCGAGGCCGGTGGGGGCTGCGCGCTCAGGCCAGCTCTGTTGCGTAGTTGAGCAGGACGAGACCGCTGGTCGTCGTCCTGGAGTCGATCAGTCGCATCGTGGCCGGCGCCGTCCCGCGGGCGAACAACTGCTTGCCGGCGCCCAGCACGACCGGGTGCAGGCAGAGCTGGTACTCGTCGACGAGCTCGTGCTCGAACAGCGTCTGCGCGAGCTGGGAGCTCCCGATCACGAAGATCGGAGCGCCCGGCTCCTGCTTGAGCTGCGCGACGGCTCCCGCGACGTCGGAGTCGATCACGGTGGTCCCCTGCCAGGTCGGATCGGTCAACGTCGTCGAGACGACGTGCTTGGGCATGGCGTTCAGCGCCCGCGCGATCACGTCGCGCTCGTCGGTGACCGTCGGCCAGTACGAGGCGAAGATCTCGTAGGTTCGACGACCGAGCAGCAGCGCGCCGACGCTCGGGAGCAGCTCGCCGTTGAGACGGCGGTGGTCGTCCATGAACGGGCCGGTCCACCCGCCGCGGTCGAAGCCGCCGGAGGTGTCCTCCTGGGGATGGCCGGGCGCCTGGACGACGCCGTCGAGCGATACGTATTGGGTGACGATGAGCTTTGCCATCAGACGGAGAGGAAGTCGGCGATGGCCGGGGCGACGACGTCGGGTGCGACGTTGTGCATCTGCCCCGCGAGCGTGCGGCGCTGCGCGTCGCGCAGCAGGTCGGACACGGCGTCGGCCGCGTTCGTCATCCACGGCGTGGTGCCGCCGTCGAGCACGAGCGTCGGCGTCCCGATCGATGCGAAGTGCGGCGGGAGCGAGAAGTCGCCCATCAGCTGCGCGTCGTAGACGAGCGTGTGCGCCTGCTGCTCCTGCTCGTCCCAGAACCCCGCCTGGCGCATCCCGGCGACGAACTCGGCCGGGACCGTGGCCGCCTCCGTCATGAACAGGGCGACCATGTCGCCCTGCCGATCCTCGGCGAGCATGCGCTCGAGCTGCTGGCGGTAGTCGGCCGGCACGGGCGGACGGCTGTCGTCGACGACGAACGGCGGCTCCCACAGCACGAGCTTCTCGATCGGGACGCCTTGCGCCGCGGCCTGGAGCGCGATCATCCCGCAGCCCGAGGTCGCGTAGACGAGCGCGCTGCCGCCGGCGTGCGCGATCACGGCGGCGATGTCCTCGACCTCGCGCTGCGCGGCGTACGGGCCGGTGAACCCGCTCGCGCCATGGCCGCGCCGGTCGAAGTTGAGCACGGTGAAGCGCGACGCGAGCAGGTCCGCGACGGGCTCCTGCTGAGCGCGGCCGTCGAGGACGCCGCCGACCAGCACGAGCGCGGGTCCGCTGCCGCGCACGTCGAAGGCGATCGTCGTCCCGTCGGCTGACGTGACGCTGGTTTGGGTGATGAGCACGAGAGTTCCCTTCGATCGGATCGGATCGTTGTGCAATGGCCAGGACCCTCGCGCAGCGGCCGCCGAAAGGGAACGTCCGATGGTGCACCAGTGTGGTGCGCGGGACGCACCACCGGGCCTGCGCCCTCGCAAACGCCCGTCAGGCGCGGGGGCTGGACTCGCTCGCCGCGCGCGTGCGCTGCGCGAAGCGGGCGACGTGGGCGAGCGCGTCCGCGGCCTCGGGCAGGAGCGCCCAGAAGATCTGGAAGTCGTGGATCGCGGTCGGGTAGAGCTCCACGTGCGTCTCGACCCCGCAGGCCTGCGCGTTCTCGGCGAGGCGGTGGGCGTGGTCGAGCACGGGGTCGCCGGTGCAGGCCTGCAGGAGGATCGGCGGCAGGCCGGTGAGGTCCGCCGTCGTCGGGTTGAGGACCGGGTCGTCGGTGGGGTGGGCGCCGAGGTACATGGCGGTCCATCGCCGCAGGCGGGCCATCGCCGCCTCCAGGTCGGGCGACGGGTAGGGGCACGGCCACGAGATGTCGACCGAGGGGCAGAGCAGCGCGACACACCCGGGCAACGGCTGTCCGTGGTCGCGCAGGACGATCAGCATCCCGAGCGCCAGCAGCGCGCCGGAGGAGTCGCCGACGACCAGCAGGTCGCTCGGGTCGGCGCCCTGCTCCAGCAGCCAGCGGTAGGCGGTCAGCGCGTCGTCGAGGTCGGCCGGGTGCGGGTGCTCCGGCGCAAGGCGGTAGTCGGGGACGAGCACGCCGGTGCCGGTCTCGACGGCCAGCGCCCCGGCGAGGTGGCGGTAGCCGAAGGCCGATCCCATGACGTGCCCGCCGCCGTGGAGATGCATCGTCGTGACCGGCGGCGCGCCGGTCGGGCTCGCGACGAGGCCCGGCACGCCACCCGCGCTCACCGGCCGTACGCCGACGTCGTCGGGCGGCGAGAAGTTGGCGTGCAGCGACTCGAACGCGCGACGGCCGGCCTCGATGTCGTCGTCGTCGTTGAGCTGCTCGCCGATCGGATTCCAAAGCTGCGCCGCGCGGCCGACCAGCGCGCCGCCGACCGACTGCGTCATGCGGATCGCGGCGTCGATCTGGCCCAGCGCGCTGCGCGCGCGTTCGAGCAGCTCCTCGCCCGCGAACGTCAACGCGACGTGGTGCGTCGTGCGCTGGAGCAGTTGGACGCCGACGAGGCGCTCGAGCGCAGCCACCTGGCGGCTGAGCGCCGGACGGGAGAGGTGCAGCCGCTCCGCGGCCCGCGTGTAGCTGAGCTCCTCGGCGACGGCCACGAACGACCGCAGGTGGCGCAGCTCGACTGCCTCCGGCGCCTGCGGGAACGGCAGCGCGCCGATGTCGCGTTCGTCGCTCATCACCGCCGATCCTACGCGGGCGTCGCGATCGGCAGCTCAAAGCTCCACGTCAGGAGGGCGGGCCGGGCGCGCGAGCCCGGGCCCGCTTACGAAGGTGAGCCGGCCGGGCGGTAGGTCATGCTCAGCAGACCGGTGGCGTAGATCTTGGAGTCGACGAGCTCGAGCCCCTTCGGCTCGCCTCCGTCCTCGAACAGGTGCTTGCCGCGACCGACGACGATCGGATGGATCATCAGGCGGAGCTCGTCGATCAGGTCCGCGCGCAGCAGCGACCGGACGAGCGCACCGCTGCCGTAGATCGCGATCTCCTCACCGGGCTGCTGCTTGACGTCCTCGACGGCCGCGGGCACGTCGCCGGCGATCAGCGTCGAACCGGGCCATTCGAGCGAGTCGCGGGTCGTCGACGCGACGAGCTTGGGGGTCGTGTTGAAGAACTCGGCCATGGGGTTGCTCGATCCCTGGGCGGGCCAGAATCCCGCCCACTCCTCGTAGGTGACACGCCCGAGAAGGATGGTGTCGACGCCAGCCACGCCGGCTTGGCTGTCGGCCTGTGCCTCCTGGTCCATGTAGGGGAAGTGCCACTCGTGCGGCGCATCGACCACCCCGTCGAGCGACATGAAGAACGAAGCGGTGACCTTACGCATCTGAGTACTCCTCGGTTGTCGGGGCATCGGCGCTCACAGTAGTCCTGTCGACGTCGAGGCCGCCGACTGGGATCAGCTCGCGACCCTCGTCCCAGCTGGCTATCAACGGCTTGATCCGCTCGGTCTGCTCCGCCACCCCGGGCGCCGCGAGCGCTGCCTGGGCGGCGTCGCGACTGGATCTCGGTCACCCAGACCGCATCGGGCTGGCTTGCGCGCCGCTTGAGCGGCCAGGCTGTCGCGCCCGCCGGGGGCGTCGCTACTCGCGCCGGTCGCGGTCGCGCGACGGCTGGACGCGCTTCGGCTCGCCCGGCATCTTGGGGTAGTCGGGCGGGTAGGGCATGTCGCCCGCCTCGTCGGCCTCGTACAGGTCGAGCAGCGGCTGCAGCGAGTGCGCGACGTCGTCGATCGCGGCATGGCGGTCGCCCACCTCCGCGAAGCGCGCCGGCATCGACGCGACCGTGAAGTCCTCCGGCTGGACCTCGGCCAGCTCGTCCCACGTGACCGGCGCCGAGACGGGCGCGCCCGGCTTCGGGCGGACGCTGTAGGCGGAGGCGATCGTGCGGTCGCGGGCGTTCTGGTTGTAGTCGACGAAGATGCGCTCGCCGCGCTCCTCCTTCCACCACTTGGTCGTCACCTGGCCGGGCATGCGCCGCTCGAGCTCGCGCCCGAAGGCGATCGCGGCGTGGCGCACGTCGGTGAAGGTCCAGCGCGGCTCGATGCGGACGTAGATGTGGACGCCCCGGCCGCCCGAGGTCTTGGGGAAGCCGGCGTAGCCGAGCTCGTCCAGCAGTGCACGCGCCTCGGCGGCGACGCGCACGGCGTCGTCGAAGTCGGTGCCGGGTTGCGGGTCGAGGTCGAGCCGCAGCTCGTCGGGGTGGTCGACGTCGTCGTCGCGCACCGGCCAGGGGTGGAACGTGATCGTGCCCATCTGCGCGGCCCAGCCGACGACCGCGATCTCGGTCGGGCAGATCTCGTCCGCGTGGCGCCCGGAGGGGAACGCGATGCGCGCGGTCTGCACGTAGTCGGGGGCGCCTCTGGGGACGCGCTTCTGGAAGAAGGCGTCGCCGCCGCCTCTCTCGCGCGTGGAGACGACGACGTCGGGGTGCACGCCCTTCGTCCAGCGCTCGAGCGTCGTCGGCCGCCGGCGCAGCGCGCGCATGATCCCGTCCTCGACGGCGAGGTAGTACTCGACGACGTCGACCTTCGCGATCGCGCCCGAGCGCTCGGTCGCGGGGAAGATCACGCGATCGGGACTCGACACCCGCAGCTCGCGGCCACCGGCTTCGACGATCGCGGCGTCGGACTTCGCCATACGAGGAGTTCTACCGGCCGCGGCGCTCGCGCGCCCGTGCGGGTCGATGCCGACCGACTTCCGCATCCGTAGTCGGCCTCTGCGCGGGGCGTAGAGCGTCCCGATGCTGGCGCGCGGCAGCGGCCATACATTGGGTTCATGACTCGCGCCGAGGCCAGCGGCGGCAAGCACGTCGTGATCGCCGGCGGCGGGATCGCCGCTGTGGAGACGCTGTTGGCGCTGCGATCGCTCGCGTCCACCCGGATCGACGTCACGCTCGTGGCGCCCCACGACGACTTGCATTACCGACCGGCCACCGTGAGCGAGCCGTTCTCGGAGCCGCGCGCTCGCCGCTACCGGCTCGACGCGATCTGCCGTGACCTCGGCGCGACGCTGCACGTCGACACGGCGGCCGCGGTCGACCCGGCGGGCCGCGAGCTCGTGACCGGGTCCGCTGCCCGCCTTCCCTACGACGCGCTCGTGATCGCCGTCGGCGCGCGCGCCCGTCGCCCGCTTGCGCACGCGCACACGTTCCTCGCGGACGAGCACGCCGAGAGCCTGCACGGCCTCGTGCGCGATCTCGAGGAGGGCTACGTGGGCAGGCTCGCGCTCGTGGTCCCGGCGAAGGCCGGTTGGTCGCTGCCGATCTACGAGCTGGCGCTCAAGGCCGCGCAGCGTGCACGCTCGCTGGGCTCCGAGGGCTTGGAGCTCACGATCGTGACCCCGGAGGACGTGCCGCTCGCTGCGTTCCGCGGCGCCGGGAGCGACGCCGTCGCGAGACTGCTCGACGAGGCGGGCATCACGGTGCTGTGCTCGACCTACGTCAGCGACTTCGACGGGCGCACGCTCGCGCTGGCTCCCGGCAGCCGCTCGCTCGCCGTCGACGCGGTGCTCGCGCTGCCGGAGCTGAGCGGTCCGCGCCTCGCCGGCGTGCCGTGCGACTCGGACGGCTTCGTCCACGTCGACGAGCGCGGTCGCGTACCGGGCCTCGACGGCGTCTACGCGATCGGCGACGCCACGACCTTCCCGATCAAGCAGGGAGGGATCGCGGCCCAGCAGGCTGACGTCGCGGCCGCCTCGGTCGCCCAGGCGCTCGGCCTCGACGTCCGCCAGCCCCGCACCCGCCCGGTGCGGCGCGCGATCCTCCTGACGGGCGCCGAGCCGCTCTACGTCACTGCCACGATCGCCGGCGGCGAGAGCGTCGCCTCGCACGCGTCGCGGCAATGCATGTGGTGGCCGCCGCACAAGGTCGCGGCGCGTCACCTCGCGCCCTATCTGGCCGACCGCGAGGAGATCCATCCCGCCACCGCCCGCCGGGACGCGCTCGACCTGCGACTCGAACAGGACCCGCCCGTCGCGCACGCGGAAGGCGAGGCCGCGGGGATCGAGGGGTAGCACCGGCGAGCTTCGCGGATGGAACGCAGTAACGTTCCATTCGTGTCCGTCGATATAACGATCACGCCGAAGCAAAAGCGCGCGGCCGGCGCGCCCTGCTGCGAGCCGGTCGCCGTGCCGGAGGTCGACGTGGCCGGCGCCGAGCGGATCGCCGCCGTCGCGAAGGCGCTGTCCGACCCGATCCGCGTGCAGCTCGTGGACGTGCTGCGCCGCCACGCCGGCGAGGTCTGCGTCTGCGAGCTGGAGCCGCTGTTCTCGATCTCGCAGCCGACGCTCTCCCACCACCTGCGCAAGCTGCGCGAGGCGGGGATCGTCGGCGTCGAGCGGCGCGGGCTGTGGGCCTACTACTACGTCCTTCCCGACGCGATCGAGGAGCTGAGCGGATGGCTGACCTGAGCGCGACCGACGAGATCCAGCTGAACGACCCGCAGACGCTCTACCGGCGCTGGGAGGACGGGCAGTGGAGCCCGTTCGCGATCGACCTCGCGATCGACCGCGAGCAGTGGGGGCGGATGGACGAGCAGGACCGCGGCGTCGTCTACTGGGTGCTGTCCTCGCTGATGGTCGCCGAGGAGCGGATCACGACGAAGTTCTCCGGCCTGGTCGGCGCGCACGGCTCCGAGGAGGAGGCGACCTTCCTTGCCACGCAGCAGGTCGACGAGGCGCGCCACATGCAGTTCTACGCGCGCATGCAGGACGAGGTCGTTGCCGAGCCGGCCGTCATCGCCGCGCACGTCGCCCGCGCGCGCGAGCAGCTCTCGCCGGCGTTCCACCAGATCTTCGACGTGGCGCTCGTGCAAGCGCACGAGCAGCTCGTCGCGGCGCCCGCCGACCTCGCGGCGAAGGTCCGGTTCGTGACGATCTACCACCTGATCTTGGAGGCGACGTTGGGCCTCACGTCGTTCCGGTTCGTCACCGGCTACTTGGAGCGCGAGGGGCTGCTGCCGGGGTTCGTGGAGGGCTACTCGAAGATCCACCACGACGAGACGCGGCACATCGGCTACGGGATCTGGTTCCTGCGCGAGACGGTCCGCGACCATCCCGAGACGGCCGACGTCGTCCGCGCGATGCTGCGCGAGCTGCTGTCGTCCGTCGCCGCCGCGCTCACGCCGCCCGACCGCGACGAGGAGACCGACTGGGACGCGCTCGGCGCCAACGCGGAGGAGATCCGCGACTTCGCGCTCGGCGGCCTCACCCGCCGCCTCGACATCATCGGCGTGCCGCTCGCGAGCCTGTGAGCGAGCCGCGCCCCGACCTGCTGCGTCGCGCGCTCGCGGAAGGGCTCGCGGCGTTCGCGCTCGTGTTCGCCGGCTGCGGCGCGATCGTCGCGAACACGGTCCACCCAGGCGCGCTCGGCGGCATCGGCGTCGCGGCGACGTTCGGGCTGGTGATCATGGCGATGATCTACGCGACCGGCCATTTGTCCGGCGCGCACATCAACCCGGCGGTCACCGTCGCGTTCACGTTGACGCGGCACTTCCCGCTGGGTGACGCGCTCGCGTACATCGCCGCGCAGCTCGCCGGCGCGACGGCTGCTGCGTTCGTGCTGCTCGCCGCCTGGGCGGACAAGCCAGCTGCGCTGGGCGCCACGGTTCCGAGCGTCGG
>DATHEP010000134.1:0-3672 GCA_035318525.1 Conexibacter sp. | reverse complement strand
CCGAACGCCTCCGTCTCGCTGCTGGAACGTGGGCGGCGGGTGCCCGAGACGGATCATCTCGACGAACATGCGGTCCACGCCGGTGCCCTCGCGCTCCGCCAGGCGCAGCGAGCGCAGTACGTCCCCCAGCCGCCGGTTGCGCGTGCGCGACGCGGTGGTGAGGACCGTCTGCTCGGTGACACCTCCGAAGAACTCGCCCGGAGAGAAGACGATCAACTGGTCGTCGACATGGTCGACGGTGATGGGCTCGGGGCGGTCCCAGTCACGGTGCATGACCGCGTTGACGAGCGCCTCGCGGATCGCCTCGCGCGGGATCGCACGCACGACCCCCCGCGCGGCGTGCTCGCCGGCGCCTGTGATCTGGCGATTGCGCGCCTCGATCGCGTCGAGCACGAGGCGCAGCTCCTCGAGGAGCCCACGGCCGGCCTGCTCGATGCGGTGCGTGCTCGGCGCTCCGACCGCCTGCCGGTTCAGGTAGAGGATGCGGGGACTGCGTGCCGGGGCGGTGAGCAGCGCCCCGGCCTGCGCCAGCGTGCCGTCGTCGCGCAGCAGTTGCAACCGCCGCAACAGCGCGTCGTCGTCGTGCTCCGCGAGCTCGATCCGTCCCGGCTCGCGGCTCTCCCGCAGTGTGTCCCGCAATGCGTCAATCGCGGCGGCGCGGCCGTCGCCGCGCGGCCGGTCGCTCGGCCCGGCGGACCAGTCGTATCCGCTGCGCTCCCTCGCCCAGCTCATCAGCTCGGCCATGCCGACCATCTCGTGGCAGTTGGTGCCGATACGGCGCGCGATGCGCCGTCCGCGCTTGGACACGCTCGCGACGTGCGGCTCCGGCCCCGGGTTGCGCGGAACGCTCACCGCGAGCAGGCGCACCCCCGCTTCCGACAGCTCCTCGACGCCGACGACGAGCGGCGGCGTCGTCAGGTCGCGGATGCGGTGGCGCAGCCACGCCGCGTCGAGGTCGGTCCCGATAAAGGCACCCGGGCCGGACCCCTTGTCGTCGAGTCCGACGAGCAGCGTCCCACCTTCGTGGTTTGCCATGCAGGCGGCTTCGTCAGCGAAGTAACGGGCGGCGTCGTCGTCCTGCACGGCGCCTGGCTGGAGCCGTCCTGCCGGACCGCGCCGTGTCGGGTCCTCCTTGCAGTCGAGCGTCTCGGTCTCGACGTCGCCGGCGACCTCGCCGTCGCGGACACGGGCGATCGCGGCTCGCGCCGCGTCGAATGTCTCATTGGATGCACTCATCGAACAGCGCCTCTTGGCGGCAAAAACATATCATGCCTTATTTGCAAAAGGCGTTATAAGTTTTCTTCGTGCATCAATGCTGTTTCCGCGGAGGACGCGCAGGCTCGTGTGTCGTCAGCCCTTGAACGTCGAAGCGCCCGCGTCCCCGAACGGGTCGTCGCGCTCGCGCACAGCGGCGCGGAAGCCGTCTTGTGCGGCGTGCTGCTGGAACGCGTAGCCCTCGGCGGTGTGGCGGGCGATCCCGTCGAACAGGGTGCCGATGAGCTGCGTCTGGTGGAGGCCCTGTCCGTAGAGCTGCTGGTTGACGAGCAGCTTCATCATCTGGAGCTGGTTGAGCGGCAGCCGCGCGATCCGCTGGACGAGCACCTCGGTGCGCTCGTCCAGCAGTGCTGGCTCCGGCGCCTCGATCGCGAGGCCCCACTCGAGCGCCTCGGCACCCGACAGGCAGTCGCCCGTGAAGAGGAGCCGCTTCGCGCGCTGCGGCCCCAGTCGCGCCGCCCAAAGTGACGTCGTCGGCGAGCCCCACACGCGCGCCGGCGGGTAGCCGATCTTCGCGTCGTCGGCGATCACGAGCAGGTCGCTGCAGAGCGCGAGGTCCGTGCCGCCGGCGACGCAGAAGCCGTGCACCTTGCAGACGACCGGCGTCGACGCGTGGAACAGCGTCATGAACGCGCGCACGTTGCGGCTCATCATCGCGTGGTCGACGAGCGGGTCCCACGTGCCGGACGGGTCGTGGTTGCGCGCGATCGTCATCGGGTCGAGCGGGGAGCCGGGCGGTGGCGTGTCGCCGCCCGCGGACGCGTCCGCCGCCGCGTCGCCCTCCGGGCCGAAGCCGCCCTCGCCCATCCCCTCTGCGCTCGCCACCAGGTCGTAGCCGCCGCAGAACCCCTTCCCGTTCCCCGACAGCAGGATCACGTGCACGGCCGGGTCGAGATCCGCCCGCTCGACGCACGCCGCCAGCTCCGCGATCAGCGTCGGCGTCAGCCCGTTCCCGCGCTCCGGTCGGTTCAGCGTGATGCGCGCGACGCGGTCCGCGACCGCGTAGGTCATCGTCGTGAGGTCAGTCATATTCCGGGATTGGCGGACGAGATTTTCCGAGTTGACAGCGTCGTTCAGGCTCACGCCGCCAGCGCCCGCTCGACGATCGCACCCGCGTCGACGCCGCTCGGCAGCGTCCCGTAGGCGCGGCCCGATCCGCCGGACGCGAGCCGCGCGGCGCAGTACGCGTCGGCGACGGCCGGCGGCGCGTGCCGCACGAGCAGCGACGCCTGCAGCGCGAAGCCGAGATCCTCGACGATCCGCCGTGCGCGGAACTGCGCATCGGCGAGGCGCTCCTCGACGGGCCGTGCGTCGTCGGCGGCGAACAGCGACGCGGTGTCGCGCTTCACGGCGGCGAGGTGGGCGTCGAGCCGCGGGTCGGCTCCGGCCGCCAGCTCGCACTCGGCGAGGAACGCCGGCAGACCCTCGGGCTCCTTCGCCATCGCGCGCAGGACGTCCAGCGCGGCGACGTTGCCGGACCCCTCCCAGATCGACGCCAGCGGCGCGTCGCGGTAGAGCAGCGGCAGCCCCGACTCCTCCACGTAGCCGTTGCCGCCGAGGCACTCCAGCGCCTCGCCGGCGTGCATCGGCGCGCGCTTGCACACGTGGTACTTGAGGACCGCCGTCGCGAACCGCCGGAAGGCCGGCTCGTCGTCGGAGTCGAACGCCCGCGCACAGCGCAGCGCCGCGACGGTGGCCGCCTCCGACTCGATCGCGAGGTCGGCGAGGACGTTCTGCATCGCCGGCTGCTCGGCCAGCAGCGCGCCGAAGGCGGAGCGGTGGCGCGCGTGATGGATCGCCTCGAGCGTGCCGCGGCGCATCGCCGTCGCCGAGCCGAGCAGGCAGTCGAGCCGCGTGTGGTTGACCATGCGGATGATCGCCGGCACGCCGCGCCCCTCCTCGCCGACGAGCCGCCCGCGGATCCCGCGCAGCTCGACCTCGGACGACGGCAGCGAGCGCGTGCCGAGCTTGTCCTTCAGCCGCTGGAACTCCATCCCCGGCCCGCGCTCGACGAGGAAGCAGGAGAGGCCCTCGGGCGCCTGCGCGAGCACGAGGAAGACGTCGCACGGCGGGTAGGAGCAGAACCACTTGTGGCCGTGCAGCTCGTACTCGCCGTCGCCCAAGGGGGTCGCGGTCGTGATGTTGGCGCGCACGTCGGAGCCACCCTGGCGCTCGGTCATCGCCATGCCGGCGATCGCGCCCGTCTCGTAGTCGGGGCGAGTCAGTCGCGGCTCCCACTCGGCCGCGAGCTCGGGCGCCGCGTCGCGCAGCGCGGGGATCGCCGAGTAGGTCATCGACACCGGGCACATCACGCCGCCATTCGCGTTCGACCACAGCATCATCAGCACGCCGCGCACGACGTGCGCGCCCGCCCGCTGCTCGCGCCACGGCAGCGCG
>DATHEP010000133.1:0-6650 GCA_035318525.1 Conexibacter sp. | reverse complement strand
CCGCCGAGCGCCTCGGGCTGCCCGGGGCGGGCCTGCGGATCGCACTGGCGACGCTTGACGGCGGCCGTATCGGGATCGCCGCGCAGGCGGTCGGGATAGCGCAGGCCGCGCTCGACACGGCGACCGCCTACGCGAAGGAGCGTCGTGCCTTCGGCGGCCTGATCGGCCGCTTCGGCCAGATCCAGCAGAAGCTCGCCGACATGCAGACCGACGTCGAGGCGGCGCGCGCGCTGACGTGGCGCGCGGCGCGGCTGAAGCAGGCTGGACGCTCGCACACCGTTGAGGGCGCGCAGGCGAAGCTGCTCGCGAGCCGCGTGGCGCGCCACCACACCGGCGAGGCGATCCAGGTGCTCGGCGGCGCCGGCTACACGCGCGAGTTCCCCGTCGAGCGCTACTACCGCGACGCGAAGGTCACGGAGATCTACGAGGGCACGAGCGAGATCCAGCGGCTCGTGATCGCGCGGGCGCTCCTGGGCGAGGCCGCTCGCGCCGCCGAGTAGGAGGAACATCACCTAACATCCGCGCCCGATGAGCACGTCCGAGCGCAAGATTCGTGTCGTCGTCGCCAAGCCCGGCCTCGACGGCCACGACCGCGGCGCGAAGATCATCGCGCGCGCTCTGCGTGACGCCGGCATGGAGGTCATCTACACGGGCCTCCACCAGACGCCGGAGCAGATCGTCGAGACGGTGATCCAGGAGGACGCCGACGCGGTCGGCCTGTCGATCCTGTCCGGTGCGCACATGACGCTCGTCCCGCGCATCGTCGAGCTGCTGCGCGCGCAGGACGTCACCGACGTGCTGGTGACCGTCGGCGGCACGATCCCGGCCGACGACATCCCCGAGCTGAAGCAGCTCGGGGTCTCTGAGGTCTTCACGCCGGGCACGCCGACGCAGGACATCGTCGGCTTCATCCGCGGCGCCGTCCGCGCCTCCGCCTAGCGCCCGGCCCGCCGGCCCCGGGTCGGTCGCGTCGGCGTTCGCCGGTCGTTCCGGCACCATGTGCGATTGACTGGTCAGTCAACGCGGTATCATCCGCCGCCGAACACAGTCGCATCACGCGTTTGCATCTTCTGAGGAGGCACCCGAGTTGAAGATTTGCGTCCTGGTCAAAGAGGTGCCGGACGCCGCCGTCGAGAAGCGCATCGACCCATCGACGGGGCGAATGGACCGAGGCGGGGAGAAGAACCTCAACCCGTACGACACGCACGCCATCGAGGCGGCGATGCAGATCAAGGAGGGCGGGGCGATCCCCGTCGAGGAGATCGTCGCCGTGACGATGGGCCCGGAGACCGCTGTGCGCGCGCTCCACAAGGCCGTCTCGCTCGGGGCCGACCGGTCCCTCCACCTGACCGACCCCGCGCTCGCCGGGTCCGACGTCGCCGCCACCGGCTATGCGCTCGCGAAGGCGCTCGAGTCCGAGGCGCCCGATCTCGTCCTGCTCGGCCAGCAGTCGGACGACGGTGAGTGCTACACGATCGGCGCGGTCGTCGCCGACCACCTGCGGATGCCCTCGCTGACGCAGGTCATCAAGATGGACGTCGACGGCGGCGCACTGCGCTGCGAGCGCCAGGCCGAGTACGGCTACGACACCGTCCAGGTCCAGCTGCCCGCCGTCATCTCGGTCGGCGACGCGATCAACGAGCCGCGCTACCCGTCGCTCAAGGCGATCATGGGCGCGAAGAAGAAGCCGCTCGACGCGAAGGGCGCGGGCGACGTCGGCATCGACGGCAGCCTCGTCGGCGCCGACGGCTCGCGCGTCGACTGCGGCGAGTTCAAGGCACCGCCGGCCAAGTCCGCCGGCAAGATCATCGAGGACGAGGACACGAACGAGACGGTCGAGCAGATCGTCGCGTGGCTCGACGAAAGGAAGCTGATCTAGATGGGCGGCATTCTCGTCTACGTCCTCCACTACGAGGGCGCGTTCAACAAGAACTCGCTCGGCGCCGTGTCCGAGGGCGCGAAGCTCGCCGCCGAGCTCGGCGTCGACTGCGACGCCGTCGTCGTCGGCGGATCTGACCTGACGAACGACCTCTGCGCCACGCTCGGCACCTACGGCGCCAAGCGCGTCTTCAAAGCCGAGGGCGCCGAGGGCCTCGCGCAGCCGGTCATCGACGTGATGGCCAAGGTCATCGACGACAACGGTCACAACTACGCGCTGTTCGGCGGCGGCCTGCTCGGCTTCGAGATCGGCGCCGGCCTCGCCGCGCGCAAGCAGGCCGGCGTGACGATGGAGGTCACCGCCGTCAACGCCGAGGGCGGCAAGCTCGTCGCCGAGCGGCCGATCCTGGGCGACTCGCAGATCTCCCTCTCCAGATATCGCGGCGACCTCGGGATCATCATCGGGCGCATCAACGCGTTCGAGATCAAGGAGTCGGGCGGCGGCGTCGGTACGGCCGAGGTCGTTGAGGTCCCGGTCGAGTACTCCGCCTGGTCGAACCAGGCCACGATGGTCCAGCGCGGCGAGCAGCGCGGCGCCGACGTGAACATCGAGGACGCCGACTTCCTCGTCGCGGGTGGCCGCGGCCTCGGCAAGGCCGAGGGCTTCGAGCTGTGCCAGCAGCTCGCCGATGCGCTCGGCGGCGCGGTCGCCGCCACGCGCGCGGTCGTCGACGCCGGCTGGTACCCGTACGCCGCGCAGATCGGCCAGACGGGCAAGACCGTCGCGCCTAAGCTGTACCTCGCGGCCGGAATCTCGGGCGCGATCCAGCACAAGGTCGGCATGCAGGCCTCGGAGAACATCGTGGCGATCAACAAGGACTCGAACGCCCCGATCTTCGAGTTCTCCGACCTCGGCATCGTCGGCGACCTCAACAAGATCCTGCCGAAGCTCACGGAGGCTGTGAAGGCCAAGAAGGGAGCCTGAGAGCCATGTCTGCCAGTTCCAGCAACGGAAACGGCAAGGCGGTCCCGGCGGCGTACCCGCCGCCGGTCGACTCGCCGAACGAGTTCGTCAAGCGCGGCCTCGACGCCGAGGACGAGCTGATCGAGGTCGGCGTCGCGATCGTCGGGGGCGGCACCGCCGGCCTCGCCTGCGCGAACCGCCTGCTCCAGCTGCTGGCAGACGACGAGGCCCTCCTCGAGCGCCTCGGCGAGGTGCCGGTGGCGGTGCTCGAGAAGGCCAAGACGTGCGGCGGCCACAACCTGTCCGGGGCGGTCATGCGCCCCGGACCGCTGGAGGAGCTGTTCCCCGACCTGTCCCGCGAGGACTGGCGCAAGGAGGGCTTCGCCTTCGGCGAGGTCACGAAGGAGGCGGTGTACCTCACGCCGACCTCGAAGATGAAGGTTCGGATCCCGACGCCGCCGCCGTTCAAGAACCACGGCAACGAGGTCATCTCCGTCTCCGCGCTCGCGCGCTACCAGCAGCGCCTCGCGGAGGAGGCCGGCGCCTACATCCTCACCGAGACGGCGGCGACGCAGCTGATCGTCGATGACGGTCAGGTCGTCGGCGTGCGCTCCGGCGACAAGGGCCGCGGCAAGGACGGCGAGCCGCTCGGCAACTTCGAGCCCGGCACCGACATCAAGGCGAAGGCGACGGTCCTCGCCGAGGGCTGCTGGGGCCATCTCACCGGCGCCGCGATCCGCGAGTTCGACCTCGGCGAGGGGCGCGAGCCGCAGGTGTGGGAGCTCGGGGTCAAGGAAGTCTGGAAGGTCCCCAAGCCGCTCGACCGCCTGATCCACACGATCGGGCCGTGGCCGCTGAAGCTCTCGCCGAAGTACGGCCAGATCGGCGGCACGTGGATCTACCCGATGAAGGACGAGAGAACCGGTGACGACCTCGTCTCGATCGGCTTCGTCGTCGAGCTGGAGTACGCGGACGCGACGACCTCCGCGCACGACCTGCTGCAGACGTTCAAGACCCACCCGCTCGTCCGCGGGATCCTCGAGGGCGGCGAGCGCGTCGCGTGGGGCGCGAAGGCGCTCCCCGGCGGCGGCTACTGGTCGATGCCGCGGCTCTCGATGCCGGGCGCGCTGCTCGTCGGCGACGCCGGCGGCATGGTCGACACGATGGCGCTCAAGGGCGTCCACCACTGCATCAAGTCGGGCATGCTCGCGGCCGAGACGATCTACAGAGCGCTCAAGTCCGGCAGCACCCAGCTCGGCGACTACGAGCAGGCGATCGAGGAGTCGTCGGTCGGTCGTGAGATGTGGGAGGTGCGCAATGCGCGCCAACCGCTCCAGAAGGGTCTGCCGATCGGCGGGCCGCTCAGCGGGATCGAGCAGATCACGAAGGGCAAGCTGCCCGGTCGCAAGGCGTGGCACCGCCAGGACGAGAAGCCGATGTTCATCGGCAACACGGCGAAGCGCTACGTGAAGCCGGACGGCAGATACACCTTCGACAAGCTCTCGTCGGTCTTCATCACCGGCAACGCGACGCGCGACGACGCGCCGAATCACATCCGCGTGCAGAGAAGCGTGCCCCGCGAGGTGGCCGAGACGTGGATGTGGATGTGTCCGGCGGGGGTCTACGAGCTCCCCGACGACGCGCCCGAGAGAGGCAATGTCGACGTGATCGTCAACTACACGAACTGCGTGCAGTGCGGCGCGATCACCGCGAAGGGCGGGCGCCTGACGACGCCCGAGGGCGGCGACGGGCCGCTCTACCAGATCACCTGAGCCGCGCCTGCGTGGCGCCGCCCGGCGAGGTCCGCGACCCGTTCGTCGTCGCCACGCAACTTTCACCGCTGCGAGCCGGTTAACGCCACACATGACGATGCCTGCTCGCCTCCACGTTCTCCGCGCGCTCGTGCTCGCGCTGGCCGTCGCGCTGCTCGCGGCGGCGGCCGCAGCGCCGTCTGCCCTCGCGCGACCTGCCGCCGGTGCCGCCGCCGTCGCCGACGCCCCGGCTGCCGCGCGCCTGCTCGCGTGCCGCCACGCCGCGTCGATCGACGCGCGGGTCGCGGTCATCGGCGCGTGGATGAAGCCGCTGCCCGCCGCTCAGCGGCTGACGCTCAAGATCGATCTGTTCCAGCGCCAGGCGCCGGGGGGGCGCTGGACGCAGCGCACCGACGTGCCCGGCCTCGGCAGATGGACGCAGCCGAGCGACGCGCTGCTCGGAACACAGCCCGGCGACGTCTTCAGGTACCGGCAGGCCGTCGGGCGGCTCGTGCTCGGCTACGCCTACCGCTTCCGCGTGTCCTTCCGCTGGCTCGACGCCGCCGGTACCGTCGTCCGCGAGAGCGCGCTCACGACCAGAGCGTGTCGCCAGCCGGGCCCGGACCTCGTGCCGACCGCCATGCAGGTCGACCCCAACCCCAGCTCGCGCGGCGGCTTCCTCTACTCGGTCACGGTGAAGAACGCCGGGCGCGCGCCGGTCCAGCGCGCGCTCCTGGCCGCCACATATCCGGGCGAGACGACGCCCAACCTGCACCGGCACAGAACCGGACGCCTGCTGCCGGGGGCGTCGGTCGTGATCGTCTTCGCCGGCCCGCCATGCGGCCCCGGCGAGTCGCCCCCTGCGTTCGTCGTCGACCCGGACGGCCTCGTCGAGGAGACGAACGAGGCGAACAACCAGCTCGTGGGGACCTGCCCGGCACCGTAGCGCCGCGTGGCCGGACGCCGGCCGCTCGCCGGGGCGGGCGGTCCGGCTACACTGGACCGACGATGAAGACCGACATCCATCCCAAGTACAACACCGCTCACGTCCGCTGCACGTGCGGCAACGAGTTCGAGACGAGATCCGTCGAACGCCAGATCAACGTCGAGATCTGCTCGAACTGCCATCCCTTCTACACGGGCCGTCAGAAGCTCGTCGACACCGGCGGACGCGTAGAGCGCTTCCAGCGGCGCGCGGCGAGACGCCGGTCCGAGACAGCGGCATAGCGCTCAGCGCATTGCGCCGCCTTCGGGGGAAGCGGTCATGAGCGTCACCGACAAGGACACGGTCCCGCCCGCGCGGGACCCGGCCCCACCCAACGGGGAGGCCGGCCAGCCGGGCGAGCTGCGCGCCGCCCGCGACGCGCCCGTCGGCGGCCAGGCCGTCCTCGAGGGCGTGATGATGCGCGGCATCAGAAGCTGGGCGGTCGCGGTCCGCAAGCCGTCGGCCGAGCAGCTCGCGACGCACAGAGAGGGCCTCGACCCGGAGGAGGCGGCCGAGGGCGAGATCGAGGTCGAGGTCCATCCGCTCGACTCGTGGCTCAGAAAGCACCGCGTGCTGCGGCTGCCGGTCATACGCGGCGTGATCGCGCTCGGCGAGTCGCTGAAGATAGGCTTCAGAGCGCTCGGCATCTCCGCCAACGCGCAGCTTCCCGAGGAGGAGGAGCCAATCTCGGGCGCCATGTGGTTCGGGACGATCGTGCTCTCGCTCCTGCTCGCCGTCGGGCTGTTCTTCCTGATCCCCGTCGGCCTCACCTCGCTGATCAAGGATCAGCTCGGCTCGTCGCTGCTGTTCTGGCTGGTCGAGGGGATCCTGCGCACGGCGATCTTCCTCGGCTACCTGCTCGCCCTCTCGCGGTTGCGCGACCTGCGGCGCGTGTTCGAGTACCACGGTGCCGAGCACAAGACGATCTCCTGCTTCGAGGCCGGCATGGAGCTCACCCCGCAGAACGCCGAGCGCTTCTCGCGCCTCCACCCGCGCTGCGGCACGAGCTTCCTGCTGATCGTGATGGTGCTCGCGATCTTCGTCTTCGCCCCGATCGGGCTGCCCGCCTGGT
>DATHEP010000132.1:0-2731 GCA_035318525.1 Conexibacter sp. | reverse complement strand
GAGGAGCGCGTGCGCGAGGCGAACCGGCGCATCCACGACCGCCAGCAGGGCGACCGCTCGCTGCACGGCATGGGCACGACGATCACGGCCGCGTACCTCGACGAGGACGAGCTGTCGCTTGCGCACGTCGGCGACAGCCGCGCCTACCTGCTGCGCGACGGCGAGCTGTCGCGCCTGACGCGCGACCACACGCTCGTCGAGGAGCTCGTGCGGCGCGGCGAGCTGACCGAGCAGGAAGCGGCCGAGCACCCGCAGCGCTCCATCATCACCCGCGCCCTCGGCCCCGAAGAGGAGGTCGAGATCGACCTCCGCACCCACCGCGTGCAGGCCGGCGACCTGGTGCTGCTGTGCAGCGATGGGCTCACGGGGATGATCGACGAGGCGGAGGTCGCGGGGATCCTGTTGGGGGCGGATTCGCTGGGCACCGCCGGTCGCTCGCTCGTCGCGGCTGCCAACGATGCGGGAGGTCGCGACAACATCACCGTGGTGCTGTTCCGGCTGGAGGAGGTCGCGGTCGGCGGCGACGGCGCGGAGGGCGCGCCGACGGAGGGCATCGAGGGGGGAGCGGCGGCGGCGTGGCAGCAGGCGGAGCCGGCCACCGCCGATCGAGCGGGCGAGCCGAGCGGCGCCGGGCTGGGGCGGGGAGCGGGAGACGCTGATCGGGCGGGTGGCGGTGAGGATGCACGTGCCCGCCGCAAGGCGGGTGCGCGCACCCGGAGCCGACAGGACCCGCCCGCCAGCGGCGACCGGGGTGCGCGAACAGTGCCGCCACGCGGATCGAAGGAGCGCGCCGAGGGGCCGCTGCCGCGCCGGGTGAAGCTGCTGGCGGCCACAGCAGCGACCGTCATCGTCCTCGGCGCGCTCGGCATCGCCGGCTGGCTCGCCAGCCGCGCCGTCTTCTTCCTCGGCACGAACGACAGCGGCGTCGTCACCATCTATCGCGGGCTGCCGTGGGAGCTGCCGGCCGGGATCCACCTGTACGAGCAGTACTACGTCTCCGGCGTGCCGGCGAGCGTCATGGGCGCGACCGAGCGTGAGCGCCTGCTCGACCACCGGCTGCGCTCGCGCAAAGACGCGCGCGACCTGATCTCCGAGCTGGAGCTCGGGCAGCTCGATGGTCTAGCCAGATGAGCGCCCGCAATCGCGAGCTGCTCGGCCTGATCCCCGCCTCGCTGCTCGTGACGGCCGGCTTCGCCGCCGTCTTCATCCAGCAGGGATCCGAGACGCTGTCCGACCTGTCGCTCACGTACGGGCTGATCTTCCTCGGGCTGTGCGTGGCGGCGCACGTCTTCCTGCGGATCGCGCTGCCGTACGCGGACCCGTACCTGTTCCCGCTCGTGGCGGTGCTCGCGAGCTTCGGGCTCGTCGTGATCTACCGCATCGACGAGACGCTGGCGCGCCAGCAGGCGCAGTGGTTCGTGGCTGGGCTGCTGCTGTTCGTCGCGACGATCGTCTTCCTGCGCGACTACCGCAAGCTGGAGCAGTACCGCTACCTGATCGCGGCCGGCTCGCTCGTGCTGCTGCTGCTGCCGCGCCTGCCCGGCATCGGCGCGCCGGTCAACGGCGCCTACCTCGGCGTGAAGCTTCCGGGCGTCTTCACGTTCCAGCCGACGGAGTTCGCGAAGATCGGGATCGTCGTCTTCCTCGCGTCATATCTGCGCGATACCCGGCAGGTGCTGGTGGCGGGGGCGAGGCGGGTGGCGGGCGTCACGCTGCCGCCGCTCAAGCACTTCGGCCCGCTGCTGGCGATCTGGGGCGTGGCGATGCTGCTGCTGGTCGTGATCCGCGACCTCGGCTCGTCGCTGATGTTCTTCGGCGCCTTCCTGGCGCTGCTGTACGTCGCCACGAGCCGCCTGTCCTTCGTCGTCGTCGGGCTGCTGCTGTTCGGGGTCGGTGCGTACTACCTCGGCACGCACGTGCCGCACGTGACCGACCGCGTGGACGTGTGGCTCGACCCGCTGAACGCCGTGCGCTACGACGGCGACGGGTACCAGATCGCCAACTCGCTGTTCGCGCAGGCGGACGGCGGCCTGCTCGGGCGCGGCTTCGGCGAGGCGTTCCTGCTCACGCCCGGGGGCAACCCGCTGCTGCCGGCGCCGCAGACGGACCTCGTCTACGCGGTGATCGTCAACGAGCTGGGCCTGGTGGGAGCGGTGGCGGTCCTGATGACGTACCTCCTGTTCGTCGAGCGCGGCTTCAAGGTCGCGCTGCTGGCGCGCGACTCGTTCTCGACGCTGCTCGCGGTCGGCCTGAGCGCGGTCTTCGCGCTGCAGGTGTTCGTGATCGTCGGCGGCGTCGTGAACGTGATCCCGCTGACCGGCGTGACGCTGCCGTTCATCTCCTACGGCGGCTCCTCGCTGCTGGCGAACTTCGTGCTGCTGGCGCTGCTGCTGCTGGTGAGCGACCGCGCGCGCAGGGAAGCCGAGGGCGTGCGATGACGACGCCGATCCTGCGCCTGTTCGCGACGATCGTGCTGCTGTTCGCGGTGCTCGTCGTGTGGACGACCCGCTGGTCCGTGCTGGAGGCGAAGGACCTGCGCGACAACGCACTCAACAAGCGGCCGCTGTTCGCGCAGCTGCACGTCAAGCGCGGGGCGATCAAGGCGACCGACGGCGCGGTGCTCGCGCGCAGCGTCCGCGGCGAGCGCGACACCTTCCGCCGCACGTATCCGACCGGCGCGCTGTTCGGGCACCCGGTCGGCTACTCGAACGTCGCGCTGCAGCAGCTGTCG
>DATHEP010000131.1:0-8614 GCA_035318525.1 Conexibacter sp. | reverse complement strand
TCGCGCCACTCGGCGATCTCCTCAGGGCGCGCCCCGGCGAGCACGACCGAGCACTCCAGCCCCTCGTCGAGCGCCGCGAGCGCTGCGGCCAGGCGGCGCAGCGCCTCGCTCTTGCCGGTGTGGGCGGGGCCCGCGATCGTGACGCGCGAGCCGCGCCCGATCGGCGTCAGGAACTCGATCGCACGGACCGTCTCGTCGTCGGCGCCGAACGCGAAGCGCTCACTCGGGAAGGCCGCCTTCAGCTCATCGAAGCGGACGCCCTCGGCCACCTCGTCGGCCGGACGGCCGTTGATCGAGTCGACGCGCACGAGTGAGGCGAAGCGCTCGGAGCGACGCGGCGCGCGCACCGGTCCGCCGACGCGGTCGCCGTCGACGAGCTCGCAGCGGCGCACCTGCGCGGCGGAGACGTAGACGTCGTCGTCGTGGGGCGCGCCGTCCTTCCCGACGCGCAGGAAGCCCGAGCCGTTCTCGGCCAGCTCGACGACGCCCTCGACGACCCGCTCCTCCTCGCCGCCGCGCTCGCCGCGATCCTTCCCGCGGTCGCGATCGCGGTCGCGCTCGGGCTTGTCACGCCCGCGCTCGGGCTTGTCACGTCCGCGCTCGCGCTCGCGCTCGCCGCGAGGCGGCCGCGACTCGCGCTCCGGGGCGGCCTCCGCCTCCGGCTCGGCCGGCCGCTCCTCGCGCTCCTCGCGCGAGCGACCGCGGCCGCCGCGGCGACGGCGCGGACGGGCAGGCGCCTCGTCGCCGTTGGCATCGTCGCGTGGCGCGGGCGCGGCGTCGCCGCCGCCCTGCCGCGTGATGATCGCGTCGATCAGCTCCTCCTTGCGCAGACGGCGAAAGCCGTCGATGCCGAGCTCCGAGGCGATTGCGTGCAGGTCGGCGAGCGGGCTATCCGCCAGCGCGGAGCGTTCGAGTACGGGCATGGTCCTCCAATTCGGGACGATCGGTGGGCTCCGGCCGCGTTGGTAGGCAGCGGCCGGCGATGTAGGCGAGCCGAAGGCTAGCGGGTGCGGCGGCGCGGGACCCGCCGGAGTGGCGAGCGGGTCAAGCCGGCTCGCGCCGCAGGTCCTCGGCGAGGCGCACGTCGGCCGGCAGCTCGCGACGGCCCGCGAGCACGTCCCGCACGGCGAGGAAGTCAACCGCGGCGGCGACGTCGTGGAGGCGGAACAGGTGCCCGCCGGCGTCGGCGCCCCAGGCGAGCGCGGCGAGCGTGCCGGCACCGCGCTCGCGCGGCGGGCGGCCGGTGATCGCGCCGATGAAGTCCTTGCGCGAGAGCGCCAGCAGGATCGGCCGACCGAGCGCGTGGACCTCGTCGAGGCGTCGCAGCGCCTCGACCGTCTGGCCGGGCGTCTTGCCGAAGTCGGGGCCCGGGTCGAGGATCAGCTGCTCGTCGGCGACGCCGCGATCGCGCGCGAGCGCCATCCGCTCGTGCAGGAAGGCGACGACGTCGGCCGCCGTGCGCCCGTCGTACGCGGGGTCGAGCAGCTTCTGCTTCGGCGCCGCGCGCGTGTGCATCAGCACGAGCGCCGCGCCGGTCTCGGCGCACACGTCGGCGAGCGCCGGGTCGCGCAGGCCGCTGACGTCGTTGACGATGCAGGCGCCGGCGGCGATCGCGGCGGCGGCGACGGCCGGCTTGTAGGTGTCGACCGAGACGACAGCGCCGAGCTCGCCGGCGATCCGCTCGACCAGCGGCACGACGCGCGCGATCTCCTCGTCCGCCGCGACCGCCGGTCTGTTCGTGACGCCGGACTCACCGCCCACGTCGATCACGTCGGCACCCGCCGCGAGCAGCTCGCGCGCAAGCGCGACGCGCGCCTCGAGCGTCGTGCGCTCGCCGGCGTCCGAGAACGAGTCGGGCGTCGCGTTGACGATCCCCATCAGCCACGGCCGGTCGCCGAGCGCGAGCGTGCGGCTGCCGGCGCGGACGGTGAGGGGACGGGCGCCAGCGTCAGACATGTGCCGCGAGCCTAGATGGAATGGACCATCAGCGGCGCGGCGGCGCGGAGCGCAGCACGATCGCGGCGGCGCCTCTTCTGCCTCTTCTCGCTCTGCCGCCGCTCGGCGGTCTGGCGATCTTCAGGCGCTGTCTCACAAGCGTTCTGTTGCCGGCGCGATCGGTGACGAAGACGCGCAGCACGTAGCGGCCCGATCTCGCGTAGGCGTGCTGCGTGCCGCGCTGGATGCGCTCGCGCTCGGCGCCGTCGCCCCAGTCCACGAGGATCTCGCGCACGCCCGAGGTGACGACACCGGCCGCCTTGCGCGCGGTCCCCGTCGGCGTGTCGGTCGCCTGCACCAGCAGCCGCAGGAGGCCGCCTGTGTGCCGCGCGCCGGTCAGGCGGGCGCGCACGAACGCCGCGACCGAGTCGACCTTGACGCTCGAGCCGCGCGCCGCGAACTGCTGCCCGCGCCGGTCGAGCGCCGTCACCTGCCAGGTGTGGGTGCCCTGCGCAAGCGGCGTGCGGGGACGGAAGCTGCGCTGCCCCGTCACGCCCGCCTCGACGCCGTCGATCGTGACCTTGAAGTAGCGGCCCCACTGCTCGCGCGCGATGCCCCAGGTCAGCAGCGGGCGGTCGCTGCGCTGGAAGCCTCTGATCGCCTTGACGCCGAAGCGCGCCGGCGGCTGGTCGACCGCCGCGACGACGACCGCGCGCCCCTGGCCGGGGACGTCCTGGATCCATGCGACGGCGATGTTGCCGCTGTCGTCGCCGGCGGCGAAGAGGCCGTCGGCCGCCACGGTCGGACCGAGCTCGGGCCGCGACAGCGCCAGCTCAGCCTCGAAGTCGCCGCCGTCGCGATAGCGGCCGTGGATCGCGGGCGCGCCGCCCGGTGGCGTCGCCTGCCACGCGACGACCATCTTGCGAGCCGTCGCCGTCGCGGGCACGGCGAAGCCGGGCGTCGTGTTGGCGAAGAGCGAGTCGGCCTGCACGAGCGTCGAGGGCTCGACGTCGAACAGCAGGTTCAGCGCGCTCGTCGTGTTCGTCACGTCGTTGCCGGCGACGACCAGCCCCTGGCCCGTGCCGACCGTCGCGATGCGCGGGCTGACAGACCCCTGGCCGGACGCGAACGGCGCCGCGTCGACGGCGACCGGCGTCTCGAAGCGCGAGCCGCGCAGGCGCCGGAAGACGGCGCGCGAGCGCGGCGTGCCGCCGACGTCGAAGACGGCGCGGAAGGCGACGCCGGTGAAGCTGTCGTCGTCCTGCGTACTGACGACGGGGCTGTCGGCGGCGATCGCCGGCAGGCCCTCGAGCACGAGGCCGTCGAGCGCGTCGACGCTGACGACGCTCGGGCGGACGCCCTGCACACGGCGCGCGAAGACCCGCCCGGCCTCGCCCCACACGACGATCCCAACGCCGTCGGCCGAGGCGGCGACGTGCGCCCGACCCGCGCCCGCGCCCGCGTCGTTGCCGGGGTTCGCGTCGAGCGGTGCCCCGATCACGGTCCATGCCCCACCGCTGCGAGCGTGCGCGACGCGCACGTCGTGCCCGCCGGCGCCGGGCGCGGCGAAGACGGCGTAGGCCTTGCCGTTGACGCTGACGTCGACGTGCGGGTCGGACGCCCCGCCGCCGCTCCACAGCGTCTGGCGCACCCAACCGGCGCCGGCGTCGGCGCGCGTGACGGCGTAGACGTTGCCGCCGTTCGCGAACGCGATGACGACTCTGCCGCCGTCGGCCGCCGCGACGGCGGGCTGCGCGGACGGGCCGTCGAGGCCGCCGTCGAGGCGCTCGGGGGCGCTCCAGGCGCCGTTCACGAGGCGGCTGGCGAAGACGTGGTCGACGCCGCCCTCCTGGATCGTGGTGACGAGCGCTCCACTGCCGTCGGGCGCGAGGTCGACGCCGCCGAGCGAGCGCAGTGCCGCCGAGGGGCCGACGACGGGGTCCCCCGGGAACGTCGCGGCGCTCGCGGACGACGCGAGCACGGCGAGCAACAGGAGGATGAGGAGGACGGGGGACGTGCGAGGCATGAGGGGGCCGGCGGCGGACGCGGCGTCGCGAGCATCAACCGGCGAGCCGCGCGAAAGTTACGCGATCCGGCCGACGGGAAAGAGGGGCGGCGATGCGGGGCCGGCCTCCTCGGCCCCGCACACCATCCCCCTCGTTTCCCGACTGCGGCGCGGCGCACAGCACCCTGCTGGCCTAGAACACGAACCCCCCGGTCGGTTCCGGCCGGTGGCGACCCCGGCGCAGGTCGACCCTCGCACGTCGGGGCACCCTAGGGAAAGCCATTTGGTAAGAACGCTGACGTTCAGGAGTAGCGGATGGGGCGAGGACCCCATAGCGGGGCCCCGCCTCACCCGTCGACGGCCTCTACAGGTTCGACAGCTCGGCAGTGATGTCCGACACAGACGCCTTCGCGTCGCCGAACAGCATCGCCGTCTTCGGGTCGTAGAAGAGCGGGTTGTCGATGCCCGCGAAGCCGCTGTTCATCGAGCGCTTGAGCACGATGACGCTGGCCGACTTGTCGACCTCGAGGATCGGCATGCCGTAGATCGGCGAGCCGGGGTCGTCGTTCGCCGCCGGGTTCGTGACGTCGTTGGCGCCGATGATCAGCGAGACGTCGGTGCGGCCGAACTCCGGGTTGATGTCGTCCATCTCCTTCAGCTGGTCGTATGGCACGTCGGCCTCCGCCAGCAGGACGTTCATGTGACCCGGCATGCGGCCCGCGACAGGGTGGATCGCGTACTTGACCTCGACGCCCTTCTTCTCGAGCGCGACCGCCATCTCGCGCACCGCGTGCTGCGCCTGCGCGACCGCCATGCCGTAGCCGGGCACGACAACGACCTGGCGCGCGTAGGCGAGCTGGATCGCGGCGTCCTGCGCCGAGGTCGAGCGCGCGGTACCGCCGCCGCCCGCGCCAGCTCCGGCACCGGCCGGCAGCTCGCCGCCGCCGCCGAAGCCGCCGGCAATGATCGAGGGCACGCTGCGGTTCATCGCGACGGCCATCAGGTTGGTCAGGATCGAGCCCGACGCGCCGACGATCGTGCCGGCCACGATCAGCGCGTAGTTGTCGAGCGCGATGCCCGCCGCGGCGGCCGAGAGGCCGGTGAAGGCGTTCAGCAGCGAGATCACGACCGGCATGTCGGCACCGCCGATCGGCAGCACGACCATGTTGCCGAGGATCGCCGCGGCGGCCAGGATGCCGACGATGAACACCAGCTGCGAGTGCTCGCCGGCGACGATCGCGACCGCCGAGGCGATGCACACGAGCAGCAGCAGCAAGTTGATGACCTGCTGGCCCGGCAGGCTGATCGGCCGGCCCGGCAGAATCTCCTGCAGCTTCGCGAAGGCGATGTTCGAGCCCCAGAAGGAGACCGAGCCGATGATCGCCGCGAACAGCGAGGCGATCATCACCTTGTCGTCCCACGCGCCCGTCGAGCCGACGAAGTCGCCGCGGAACTCCGACCACGCGATCAGCGCGACCGCCCCGCCGCCGACGCCGTTGAACAGCGCCACCATCTGAGGCATCGCGGTCATCTTCACGCTGCGCGCGGCTGGGACGCCGATCGCCGTGCCGATCGCGATGCCGACGGCGATCAGGATCGCCGTCTCGGCGTCCGGGATCACGTGCTCGCCGATCAGCGTCGCGACCACGGCGACGGCCATGCCGACGGCGGCGATCTTGTTGCCCTGGACCGCCGTTCTCGGCCCCGCCAGCCCGCGCAGGCCGACGATGAAGAGGATCACCGCGAGGATGTAGAGCGAGTTGACGAAGTTCTCGTCCTGCCAGAACGAGGTGGCGAGCGCCGTCATGACCGGTCCCCCTCGCTCTGCGCCGGCTCCGGCTTTCTCTTGAACATGCCGAGCATGCGGTCGGTGACGAGGAAGCCGCCGACGACGTTGATCGTGCCGAAGATGACCGCGATCACGAGCAGGATCTTGCTGACCGTGTCGTTGTCGGTCACCGCGTGGCCCATCACCAGCAGGCCGCCGAGCACGACGATCCCGTGGATCGCGTTCGTGCCCGACATCAGCGGCGTGTGCAGCGTGTTCGGCACCTTGGAGATGACCTCGAAGCCGACGAACGCGGCCAGCACGAGGACACCGAGTTGCGTTACCAAGTCCATGTCAGTCCCTCACGTTCAGGCCGGCTGGCCGGCGGCGGCCTTGGCGCCCTCGTGGACGATCTCGCCGTCGCGCGTGACGCACGCCCCGGCGATCACCTCGTCGTCGAAGTCGAGCTTCAGCGAGCCCTCCTCGACCATCAGGCCCAGCAGCGCCTCGATGTTGCGCGCGTAGAGCTGCGAGGCGTGCTCCGCCATCGAGCTCGGCACGTTCAGCGGGGCGAGGATCTTGACGTCGTGGCGGATCACGGTCTCGCCCGGCTCGGCCAGCTCGCAGTTGCCGCCCGCCTCGCCCGCGAGGTCGACGACCACGCTGCCCGGCTTCATCTTCTTGACGGCCTCCTCGGTGACGAGGATCGGCGCGCGACGGCCCGGTACGAGGGCAGTCGTGATGACGACGTCGACTCTGCCGATCGCCTCGGCCATCAGCTCCTGCTGCTTGGCCTGCTGCTCGGCGGTCAGCTCCTTCGCGTAGCCGCCCTCGCCCTCGAGGTCGCCCCCGAGGTCGAACTCGAGGAACGTCGCGCCGAGCGACTCGACCTGCTCCTTCACCGCGGCGCGCACGTCGAAGCCCTGCACCACGGCGCCGAGGCGCCGAGCCGTCGCGATCGCCTGCAGGCCGGCGACGCCGGCACCCAGCACGAGCACGGTGGCCGGGCGGATCGTGCCGGCGGCGGTCATCAGCATCGGGTAGAAGCGGCCCATCTCCTGCGCGCCGATCAGCGCCGCGCGATAGCCGGCGATGTTCGACTGCGACGACAGCGCGTCCATCGACTGGGCACGGGAGATCCGGGGCACGGCCTCGAGCGCGAACGCCGTCGCGCCCGACGCGGCCAGCGCGCGAACGCCGTCAACGTTCGTGAGCGGCTGCAGGAACCCGATCAGCACGCTGTCCTTGCCGAGGCGCACCAGCTCCTCGGCACTCGGTGGGGCGACCTTCACGACCACATTGCTCTGCCAGACGGTGGCAGCGTCGTCGGTGAGCGTGGCACCGGCCTCCTCGAACGATCCGTCCGGGATCATGGCCTCGGCACCAGCTCCGCGCTCGACGACGACGTCGAGCCCGGAGCCCGTCAGCTTTCTGATGACCTCGGGCACGAGCGCGACGCGACGCTCGCCTTCGACGGTCTCCTTGGGGACTCCGATTCGCATGGGGCGGGAACCCTACCTGCCGGACGCACGAGACGCCGCCGCCGGAGCGGCGCTCCTGCCTGCCCCGGGGCGCAGCGGCAGCGGGCGTAGCGCGAGGCCGAGCGCGGCGTAGGCGGTGACCCACACGGGCGTCTGGTCGCTCGTGCGCGAGTAGCGCGTCTCGCCGCTCGGCAGGACGAGCGAGCGCAGGTACGCGAGCGGCGTCCGGCTGTCGCCGCGGCGCACGTCGCCGAGCGCCACGCCGGCCGCAGCGAAGCCCTGGATCGCCCACGCGGTCGACATCGCGTTCGAGCTGCCGCCCGGCATCTGCGGCAGGCCGCCGTCGGCGTTCTGCGCGCCGCGCAGGTAAGCGACCGCCTTGCGCTGCGCCACTCTGCGGCCGCCGAGCGCCGCGAGCGCCTGCAGTGCCGCCGCCGTGTCGTCGATGTCACTCGCGAGGCCCTTCTTGAGGAAGCTGAAGCCGCCGTCGTCGTTCTGCTGACGCGCGAGCCACCCGCCGGCACGGCGCGGCGCGCGCGCGTCGGCCGGAACGCCGGCGCCGCGCAGTGCGAGGATCGCGAACGCCGTGAGGTTGACCTGACTGAGCACCGCACCGTCGCGCGCGACGGTGCGCGTCAGCAGGGCGACGAGATCGCGTCCCGCGAATCTCCGCGGCGATCTGCCCGCGGCCGTCAGCACGAGGATCGTGCGCTCGAGGTCGCCGATCTCGGTCGCGCTGTTGCTGCGGGCAACCTCGGCGGCGTGAGCGCGGACGTATCTCACGCTGCGCGCGAGCGCGTCGCGGCGGCCCTGCGCGGCGAGCCCGAGCGCCGCCCAGCCGGTGTAGAGGCCCGCCGACGGGGCGCCCGGCGCTCTGCCGAAGCCGCCGTCGTCGTTCTGCACGCGCGCGAGCCAGTCGGCGGGCGTGGCGGCGTGCGCCGTCGCCGGCCCGCTCGCCGCGCCGGCGAGCGCGACGACCGCGAGCAGCGCCGCGGTCGTGCCGGCCGAGCGGGGTTGCCAACTGAACGACGTGCGCGTGCGGAAGCGCCGCAGCGTGCGCACGAGCGCCGGGCCGAAGACGAGGAAGAAGGCGACGTTGCCGGCGGCGTGGACGACGTCCCACGGCACCGAGGTCCCCTGGTAGAGGAGGTAGCGGTTCCACAGGTCGCCGCCGCCGAACGTGACGACGCTTCCGAGGTTGATGATCACGCCGTAGACGAGGCCCGACAGCCCGCAGGCGAGCGCGAGCGGGATGCGCCCGAGGCGACCACCGCTCACGCGCGCGAGCACGGCGCCGCCGACGCCGACGACGCCCCACGCGGCCATCTGCCACGGCGTCCAGGGGCCCTGCGTGAAGAAGAGGTTCGAGGCGAGCGCGGCGACCGCGCCGACCGCGAAGCCGGGCGCGCCGCCGAACACGTAGCC
>DATHEP010000130.1:0-2270 GCA_035318525.1 Conexibacter sp. | reverse complement strand
CCGGCTCGCGCATGCGCCTCTACGTCTGCGCCTGCCCCGAGGGCACCGCGGGCCGCAAGGTCCGTGTCGCGTCGGATGCGTGGGACGCGACCTGCAACCGTTGCGCGACTCCCTACACCCGCGGGTGAGGGCGTCGTCGTTCACGTCGTTTAAACGAGGAGGAGAAAACACAATGGCGACCAATGCGTGTACGTCGTGCGGGGGCTCGCGCGTGTTTCCGTCGGGCTGTCTCTCGTGCTGCCGCGATTGCGGCTTCCCATGCTCGTTCGCGCTGAACGCCGAGGCGTTCCACGACGAGGAGGCCGACGATCCGGACGGCAGCGTCATTGACGAGGAGTACCTCGAGGCGCGCCGCATCGAGGAGGACTGTGACCGTGAGGTGATCGCGTACACCGACGGTGGCGTTGAGCCGGCCCGGCGACGCCGATGAGAGCGCAAGCGGTGTATGCTCGGCGACCGATGAGCGGAAAGACGAAGGGCCGCCCCGAAGGGCGGCCCCGTGCGCGAGGGTTAGATCGAGCCGACGGTAGCACCGCAACGTCGGCGGCGTCAAGAGCGGCCGCGATCCTCGGCGCCCTGGGCGGCGCCGCCGGCACCGGGGCCTCGAAGCGCCGCGAGGGCGTCGACTACACCGATCTCGGCGCCAGCGGCGGAAAGTCGGCCTGGGCGTCTATGACCGCGGAGCAGCGGTCCGAGGAGATGAAGCGCCGCGCGAAGGTGCGCAAGGAAGCGAGGGCGAAGCGATGACCGACGATCCCTTCGTAACCGTGTTCGCCGATCCCGACATCTTCGAGCGGCTCATTCCGCTCACCGACGATGAGCTCGATACGTGGGAGACGTTGACGCGCGCAAGGAAGGCCGAGAAACGCCCCGGCGAATACGGGTCGCTCGCGCTGATCCTGCGGCTCATCGCCGAGGTGCGGCGGCTCCGCGCGCGCGCTCCGCTCGCGGATCACGTCGAGGTCACGGGACCGGGCGACACCGAACGGCGATTCATTCCGACGACGAAGCCGCCTAACCCTTCGGCTTGAGGGCCCCCGCGATCGCCGTCGCAACACGCTCGCTCGCGGCGTGCTGCGGGCCGCGCGCCAGGTGCGCGTAGCGCAGCGTGGTCGCGGGGTTCGTATGGCTCAAGAGCGTCTGGATCATCACGAGCGTTTCGCCGACCTCGCCGATCGCGACGCTCGCGAAGGTGTGGCGCAGGTCGACGAGCCGCACGTCCTCGACGCCGGCGGCCGCGCGCACGCGCTCCCAAGCGGCCTCGAGCGTATAGATCGACATCGGCTTCGCGCGCATCTTCGGGCTCGGGATGAGGTACGGGTTTCCGGGCACCTCGGGGATGTCATCGTAGACCGCGAGCGCCGGCGCGTTGAACACGATCACGCGCGGCTTGCCAGTTCGCTTACTCGTCTTCGATCGCGGCATGACGCCGATGCCGGCGAGGCGGTTCAGCCACTCGCGACGGAAGCCGGCGATCTCCCCTGGTCGCGCGCCCGTCAACATGATCAGGACGAGAGCGGCGCACGCGAAGTCGCTCTCGGGCTTCGAGCCGATGATCGGGAGCTGCCCGCGCATCGCGAGGCCCACGCGCGCGAGCTCGTCGGGTTGCAGGAACCGCTCGTGTCGCCCTTCCTCGAAGCGCTCGACCGAGTCGCCGCGGCAGGGGTTCACGTGGCTCTGCGGTAGAACCTCCCAGGTGCGCGCCTTGCCCAGGATTCCGGAGAGCAGGGCGACGCAGCGATTCGCCGTCACCGGCGTCGAGCTCATCGAAGCATGGAGGCGCACGACGTCGGAGACGGTGATCCGATCGAGCGGCCGCGACCCGAGCGCCGGCAGGAGGTGCACGCGGAGGTTGCTGCGATCGCCCGCCGCAGTGCGCGCCGACTTGTGTTTGTCGGCGTGGTCGCGGAAGTAGCGCCCGTCGAACTTCGGCGCGCCGACGAACTCGGCGAGGGTGGGCATGCCGCCGCGCTGCCCGCGCTGCGCCGCCGGCTCCCGGCCCTCGATCAGGCCGCCGAGCAATCGGATGGCCTCGTCGCGCGCGAGCTCGGGCGTCAGGACGCGCGCGGCACCCGTGACGGGGTCAGGGCGCCAGGGCGCGCCGGGCTCGCCTATGGTCACCTTCGGCCGTCGCGTCCCCTGCTGATACTTCAGCACGTACGCCTTCCGGCCGCTCCGATAAATTCGCAGCGCGAACCCGTTGAGGCCTCTTTCGGTGATCCAGACGTCGCCCGAGGGGTTGGGGCGCGCCCGGGCGACGACCGCCTGGG
>DATHEP010000129.1:0-7385 GCA_035318525.1 Conexibacter sp. | reverse complement strand
AGGCGAACGAGGCCAAGAGCGCCGTCGAGGGCGGCACGAGCTGGGCCGACGCCGCGAGAGAGTTCTCGATCGACGAGGCTTCGAAGGCGGCTGGCGGCAGACTGACCGGCGTGTCGCAGGGTCAGCAGGACAGAGCGGTCGACCAGGCGGCCTTCAACGCGAGAAGAGGCGAGATCGTCGGTCCGGTCAGAGGCCAGTTCGGCTGGTACATCGCGCGCGTCACGGGGATCACGCCTGCGAGACAGACGTCGATCGCCGACTCGAGCGCGCAGATCAGAGCGCTGCTCGAGCAGCAGGGCGCGCAGGAGAAGATGGCGACGTTCCTGAGAGACTTCTCGGAGCGCTGGAGAGACCTGACCAACTGCCGTCAGGGCTTCGTCGTCACGCTCTGCAGCAACGCGCCGACGCCGAGAACGACTTCCACGTCCGGCGGCACCGTCGCCACGTCGCCGTCCAACGGCGGCAGCAGAGACGCGAGATAGTCTCCCGCGCGTGAGCGCGAGCCGGCCGCAGGAGATCCAGGAGGCGCTGCTGCGCCTCGACGCGCTGACGCGCCGCCTGCGGGCCGAATGCCCATGGGACCGCGAGCAGGACGAGCGCACGATTGTCCCGCACACGCTGGAGGAGGCCTACGAGCTGGCCGACGCCGCGCACCGGCGCGACGACGCGAAGCTGCTCGACGAGCTCGGCGACGTGCTGTTCCAGGTGCACTTCCTCGCACTGTTGCTGGAGGAGCGCGGCGCGGGCGACCTCGCCGCCGTCGCGGAGCACTGCCGGCAGAAGCTGATCCGCCGCCACCCGCACGTCTTCTCCGACGTCGAGGTGGAGGGGGCGGCCGACGTGCTGCGCAACTGGGACGAGATCAAGAAGCGCGAGACCGGGCGCGAGCAGGGCATCTTCGGCGAGGTCCCGGAGAACCTGCCCTCGCCGCTCTACGCGCGCAAGGTCCAGCGCCGCGCCGCCTCCAGCGGCTTCGACTTCCCGGGCGTCGAAGGGCCGTTGCAGTCGGTGCGCGACGAGCTGGACGAGCTGGAGGCGGTTGCGGGCGCGGATGGCGAGCAGGCGCGCGAGGAGCGCTTCCACGAGCTCGGCGACGTGCTGTTCGCGGCCGTCAACGTCGCCCGCAAGCTGAAGGTCGACCCGGAGCTCGCGCTGCGCGCTTCGAGCGAGCGCTTCCGCGGCCGCGTCGAGGCTGCCGCCGCTCTCGCCGCACGCGAGGGCCGCGCCTGGGACGATCTGACGCCCGACGAGCAGCTGACCTTCTACGCGCGCGGCCGCTTGCTGCACGACGCGCCCCCGCCCGGCCCGCCAGCACGCGGCGACGCCTCCCCCGACCAGGAGAACTGAAGCGTATGAGCCAGATCGAGCACGTCCACGCCCGCCAGATCCTCGACAGCCGCGGCAACCCGACCGTCGAGGTGGAGCTGAGCCTGCGCTCCGGGGCGTGGGGTCGCGCGGCGGTTCCATCCGGCGCCTCGACCGGCGAGTACGAGGCGACCGAGCTGCGCGACGGCGGCGACGCCTACCTCGGCAAGGGGGTCGCGAAGGCGGTCGGCAACGTCAACGGCGAGATCGCGACCGCCGTGCGCGGGCGCGACGCGACGAACCAGGCCGGCATCGACCGCCTGCTGATCGAGCTCGACGGCACGCCCAGCAAGTCCCGCCTCGGCGCGAACGCGATCCTCGCGGTGTCGCTCGCCGCCGCGCACGCGGCCGCGGCGGAGGAGCGCCAGCCGCTGTGGCGCTACCTCGGCGGCGACGCGGCCCACGTGCTGCCGGTACCGATGATGAACGTGCTCAACGGCGGCGCGCACGCCGACAACAGAGTGGACTTTCAGGAGTTCATGATCGTTCCGTGGGGGGCGAGAACGTTCTCCGAGTGCCTGCGGGTGGGCACCGAGGTCTTCCACCACCTCAAGAAGACGCTGCACGACCGCGGCCTCGGCACCGCCGTCGGCGACGAGGGCGGCTTCGCGCCCGACCTCGCCTCCAACGAGGAGGCGCTGAAGGTGCTCGTGCAGGGCATCGAGGCGGCCGGCTACGTCCCCGGCGACGACGTCGCGATCGCGCTCGACCCGGCGACGAGCGAGATCTACGAGAACGGCCGCTACGTGCTTGAGCACGAGGGCCGCAGCCTCTCCTCGGCCGAGCTGGCCGACTACTGGGCCGACCTCGCGGCCCGCTACCCGATCGTCTCGATCGAGGACGGCATGGACGAGGGCGATTGGGACGGCTGGAGAACGCTCACGGAGCGCCTCGGCGAGAAGGTCCAGCTCGTCGGCGACGACCTGTTCGTCACGAACGTTCAGCGGCTCAGACGCGGCATCGACACGAACGTCGGCAACTCGATCCTCATCAAGGTCAATCAGATCGGCACGCTCACCGAGACGCTCGACGCGATCAAGCTGGCGCGCGAGAGCGGCTACAGCGCGGTCATGTCGCACCGCTCCGGGGAGACGGAGGACGTGACGATCGCCGACCTGGCTGTCGCGACCGGCTGTGGCCAGATCAAGACGGGCGCGCCGTCGCGCTCGGACCGGGTGGCGAAGTACAACCAGCTGCTGCGGATCGAGGAGGCGTTGGGCGCTGATGCGGCCTTCCCGGGCCGCTCGGCGTTCCGGGCGGCTTCCGCGGCCGCTTCGTAACGGTTCGGGCTCGGTTCGGGTCGGCTCGGGTCGGGCCGGGTTGGCGGGCGGGTCCTGTCGCCGGGGAAGCTCTTTTCGCGAGCGGGGTCGCGAAAAGACTTCCCCGCGCCACTTGCCCGATCGGCGTCCGCTGACGTTGCCTGCTGCGCTCGTGCAGGACTCCGGTGGTGGGACGCGAAGGACTGCTGGATGCCGTCTGCCAGCTCCGCTCGCCGCTCGTCCCGTCCCCCCGCGGCGAGCTCGCTCGGCGCTGCCGCGCTGCGCGTGCGCTGGGATCGTGTTGGGCGGGTGGCGCTTTTGGTGCTGCTGCTCGTCGTCGCGGCGCTGTACGTCGGGCCCGCGCGATCGCTGCTGAGCGCGTGGCAGGACTCGAACGGGAAGCAGGCCGAGGTGCGGGAGCTTCAGCGCGAGCACGATGCGCTCGTGCGGCGCGCGAGAGCGCTGCGCGACCCGCTCGTGGTCGAGGCCGAGGCACGGCGGCTCGGGATGGTGCGGCCGGGTGAGCGGTCGTACGTCGTCGGCAACCTGCCTGGCGAATAGTCCGCGGGCCGCCGCGCTGAGCCGGCGGCCTGCTGGGTAGCCTGGCCGCATGCACGTCGACACCGCCCTGCAGCTGTGGAGCGACGGCCAGCGCCGGCTCGGCGCCGCTCCGCCGGAGGAGCGACGACTGTTGGAGCGCGTGACCGACCGGATCGTCGACGAGCTGCGGCGCCGCCTCGGTGGGCCGTTCACCACGCGGGAGCTCACGGAGCTGTACAGCGCGGGCACCGACTGGTGCCTCGACGTCGCGATCGCCACCGCGCCGGAGGACCCGCGCGGGTGGGACGCCGCGACGGCCGGCGACGCGGCCTTCGCCCGTTACGCCCGCGAGGCGACCGACTGGGCGGGGGGCAGGCGTCGGGAGCTGGAGGAGACGGAGCGCTGAGCCGCCGGCTCAGTCGTCTTCGCTGCTGACGCGCTTGATCACGATCTGGTCCTCTTCGATCGTGATCTCGACGGGGCGGTGACCGGCCCAGTGCTCGGCGTAGACGGGATCGTCCTGGACGGCGGGGTCGAGCCACAGTCCGTAGCCCTCCTCGCCGTGGTCGAAGGTGCCCTCGAGCGGACCGGTGCGTGCCTTGCGCCGACCGCGACCACCACGGCGACCGCGACGGCGCGGTCTTTCGTCGTCTTCGTCTTCGTCTTCGTCTGCATCCTCGTCAGCGTCGGCCGCCGCGACTCTTCTCGCCTTGGCTCTCGCGGCTCTCTTGGCCGCCTCGGCCTCGGCCTTCTCACGTGCCTTCTGAGCGGCCTCGAGCTCGGCGGCGATCAGCGCGTCATCTTCGGCGCGCAGGTCGATCTCGGCGTCGAAGTCGGCCGAGCCGTTCGACTCGGGCTCGTCGGGCACGAGCTCGTTCTCGCGCTTGAAGGCCGCGATCTGCTGGGTCGTGACCTCGAGCTGATGCGCGATCCACGCGTCCGTGCGGCCCTGACGGACCCAGCTGCGGATCTGGTTGAGCTGGGGGCGAAGTGATCTCCGTGCCATCGGCCGGGCAGACTAGCGAATGTGGCGAGCCGGCGATCCGCCGGGAATTGAAGAGCGCCGGGAGGGGGGCAGGTATCCTTTGCTGTCCGAGGGATCGGCCCCGCGCCAGGGCTCGCCCGTCCGATCGCTCATCCGGCCACCATGGAGCAGCAGGGAGGCGATCAGCGCAATGTTGGTCCTCACGCGCAAGTCGAATCAGAGCATCATGATCGGAGATGATGTTGAGGTGTCGGTGCTCGCGATCATGGGGGAGAAGGTGCGGATCGGCATCCAGGCGCCGCGTGACGTGCCCGTCTTCCGCAAGGAGGTCTACCTCGAGATCCAGCAGGAACGCGCCGAGGATGGCGCGCGCGAGGAGGTAGACGCGGCGCTGCGGAAGCTCGGGGGCGAGAGCTGAGCCGGACGCCCGAGGGCGTCAGCCCATCACGTAGTAGAGCGTCTCGAACATCGCGATCGTCACCACGACGGCGGTCACGATGATCGAGAGCACGAGGAAGGCGAAGCGCCAGGAGCCGTGCTTGTGGACGCGTTCGAGCTGCCGCTGCCGCGAGCGCTGGGTGGCCGTGGCACGCAGGCGCTCGCGCCGGGCGCGGTCCTGCGCGGTCTCCTCGTAGAACGCCTGCTCAAGCTGCGCGAGGCTCTGTCGCATCCGCATAAGCAGGAAACCCTAGCAGCGCATCGAACGCGCGCGGCGGCCTCGCGGTCCGCTCAGCAGGCGCTCCAAAGACCGCGGCCGGCGGCGCGGGCGTCGTGCTGCAGGCCACTCAACTCGGCCGCGTGAGCGGTGTTGGGGGCGATCGGGAGCGTCCGCGCCGCGCCCGCGACGACGAGCCGCGCGTTCACGAACAGCCCGTCGCCGGCGCGGTAGACGTACGCGAGCAGGCGGCCGTAGCGGTCGCGCAGCTCGCGGTCGAAGCGCAGCCTCAGCCGCGCGCCCTCGCCGCCCAGCAGGCGCGCGTTGAGGCCGTGCGCGGCGTGCCCGAAGCACTCGACCGGCGCGTCGGGCTTCACCGTCTCCGGCGTGTCGACGCCGATGTAGCGGATGCGCTCCTCGCGTCCGCCGAGGCGCACGGCGATCGTGTCGCCGTCGACGACCCGCTCGAGCCGCGCCGTGGCCGTGCCGCCGGGGCTCACGGCGGCGTCCGGATCGTCGCCGCCCAGCCAGCGCGGCACGCCGACGTCGCCGAGCACGAGCCCGGCGAGCAGCAGTACGACGATCCAGGGGAGCGCGCGGGTCCAGGTCATGCGCCGAGGCTACGGCGCCGCGTGCGGCGGCGCAGTCACGATTCGTGATGACTTCGCAGCGGCTCGCGCACGATGCCGCCGACCGGGCGCCTCGCGCGCTGCGCGCTACGCGACCTCTTGCTGCTCGTAGACGCGGATGAAGCGCAGGTAGTTGTCGGCGACCTGCGAGGCCGCGTCCTCGCGGGCGATCGAGCCGTCAAGGAAGCCTCTCAACGCGTCCCACCAGATCGAGCGGCCGATCGCGAAGCCGACGAAGCCGTCGACCGGCGCCGCCTCGCGCAGCCAGTGGTCCACCTTCGCGTCGCTCGCGCCGCGGCCGAGCAGCACGCAGACGACGTTCTCGCGGCCCTCGCCCGAGCGCGCCTGCTGCGCCAGCATCTCCGCGTCGGCCTGCGCGTCGACGCCCTCGATCTTCCAGATGTCGACCTCGATGCCGAAGTCCTGGATCGCCTCGATCGCGCGGCGCATCAGCTCGGGGCGCAGCTCGGTCTCATAACGGTCAAGGTCGCCGCCAACCGACTCCAGCTGCGCCGGCTCGGCCGGCACCAGCAGCTCGAACAGGAACAGGCGGTCGTTCGCGTGCAGCCAGTCGGCGAGGCGCTTGAGGCGGCCGAGCTGACGCTCGTTCATCGTCGCGTCGCCGTCCGGGTTGTAGCGCACGAGCACCTTGCTGAAGGCCGGGTCGAACGACTCGATGTGGGCGCCGAAGTCGTCGTCGTACTGGAAGTCGAACTCGTCCTGGCCGCTCTTCTCGACCGGCATCGCGAGCTTCAGGCCCGCCGCCTTCGCGCGCTCGGGCACGTCGCTGCCGAACTGCTCGTCGACGAGCACCCCCGTCGCGCCGGCCTCGGCGCCGCGCTCGACGGCCAGCGCCATGCCCTCGTAGATCAGCCGCTTCGCGTCGGCGATCGTCGCGGTCTCCTCGGGCGTCGGGTCGCCGGCGATCCCGAACATCTTCTTCTGGAACGAGCCGCGATGGTCGAACGCGAGGATGTAGAGCTTGCCGTCGTAGCCGAGAGCCATGGAATCGTCCTTCGTCGGGAGCATGCTTGGCGGCGCTGCGGGAGCCGAGTCTACCCCTGTGGGGGCGTTTGCACCGCCTCCGTGGCGGCTACGCTGCCGCCTCGTGGACGCGAACTTCAGCGGTCCCAACTACACGATCGGCATCGAGGAGGAGCTCATGATCCTCGACGCGGAATCGCTCGAGCTCGTCAACGCGGTCGAGTCGCTGCTTGAGGGCGCGCACCCCGAGCGGGTCAAGCCGGAGCTGATGGAGTCGGTGCTCGAGATCGCGACCTCGCCGCAGCCGAACGCGGCTGAGGCGGCGGCCGAGCTGCGCGCGCTGCGCCAGCAGGTCGCCGCGCGCGCCGCCGAGCACGGCCTGACGATCGGCGCCGCTGGCACGCACCCGTTCGCGATGTGGGAGGACCAGCGGATCGTCGGCCGCGACCGCTACCGCGACCTCGTCAGCGACCTGCGCTTCGTCGCGCGCCAGGAGCTGCTGTTCGGCCAGCACGTGCACGTCGGCCTCGACGACCGCGAGAAGGCGATCCACGTCGCGAACGGGATGCGCGTGCACCTGCCTGTCTTGCTCGCGCTGTCGGCCAACTCCCCCTTCTGGCGGGCCGATGCGACCGGCCTCGCCTCGACGCGCACGCCGATCTTCCGTGCCTTCCCGCGCGTCGGCATCCCGCCCACGTACAACGACTGGGCGGACTACGAGGCGGCGATCGCGTTCATGGTCGAGAGCCGCGTGATCGCCGACTACACGTACCTCTGGTACGACGTGCGCCCGCACCCCAACTTCGGCACGGTCGAGATCCGCGTGATGGACGTGCAGACGAGGGTCGAGCACACGGTCGGCCTGGGGGCGCTGATCCAGGCGATGGTGAAGGAGCTGGCCGAGCACTTCGAGCGCGGCGAGCGGCTCACCCACTACCCGCACCAGATGGTCGACGAGAACAAGTGGC
>DATHEP010000128.1:0-8682 GCA_035318525.1 Conexibacter sp. | reverse complement strand
CGTCACGGCGAGGAGAAGGTCGACCTCGCATTGTTCGCGCACGGGATCGCGTCGCACGCGATCGTGCCGCCTGGCGATCCCGCCGAGGATCGCTTCGGGATACCGGCATGGGATCGCGAGCTGGGAGTCGACGACGGCGAGTCGGACGAGCTGCTGCGCATGCTCGCCATCGAAAGACTCGCGCCTCGGCTCTGGAACGCGGGGCTCGTGTACATCATCAACTACGTGTAGAGGCGACCCGCCGCCGCACCTCGTACGTGCACGCCGTCGCACCCGTGAGGATGTGGGAGACGCGCGTGACGTCGGCGTCGGGGAGGACCTCGCGCAGGAAGGCGATCTCGGCGCTGCAGGCGTGGCCGTAGCGCTGGGCGACGGCGAGGATCGCGCAGTTGTGCTCGAGGATCCGGTACGAGCCGTCGTCGGCGCGCTCGATCTCGGCCAGGTAGCCGTCCTCGTCGAGCACGCGCGCGACCTCGGCGATGCGCGCCTCGAAGTCGAGCCCGGCGAGCCGCTCCCGCGTCCGCTCGACGCGTGCACGGCGGCGGCGCTCGAACGCGCGCGCGACGAGGTCGGGGTCCTCATCACCGATGTAGTCGAGCAACTCGACCGTCAGCTCGCCGTAGGAACGGGGGAACAGCGCCTCGGCGGCCGCGCCGAGGCGGTACACGTGGCGAGGGCGGCCGGGCCCCGCCCGCTCCTCGCGGTGGGTGACGAGGTCGGCGGCGGCGAGCCCCTGCAGGTGCTGGCGCACCGCGCTGACCGTGACGTCGAGCTGCTCGGCGAGCTCCTCCGCGCGCGCCTCGCCGCGCTTGCGCAGCGCGATCAGCAATGCCCGACGCGTGGTGGGCAGCTCGGCAAGCGCGGGACCGAGGTTGCGTGCCATCATGTTTGGACAGTACCGACTGTCTTATCTCCAGCGAAGCGAAGGAGCCCGCATGGCCTACGAGGTGCCGGACCTGCCGTACGCGTACGACGCGCTCGAGCCGCACATCGACGAGGCGACGATGCGGTTCCACCACGACAAGCACCACGCGACCTACGTCAGCAGAGCCAACGAGGCGCTCGAGGGCACGGAGTGGGCCGACAAGCCCGTCGAGGAGGTGCTGAAGAACCTCGGCAGCCTCGGCGACAAGCAGACGGTCGTGCGCAACAACGCCGGCGGGCACTACAACCACACGCTCTTCTGGGAGAGCATGTCGTCGAACGGCGGCGGCGCCCCGACCGGCGCGCTCGCGAACGCGATCGACAGCACGTTCGGCTCGTTCGACGAGCTGAAGGCCAAGATCAGAGCGACGGGCGCCGGGCAGTTCGGCTCCGGCTGGGCGTGGCTCGTGCTCGACGGTGGAACGCTCTCGGTCGTCGGCACGCCGAACCAGGACAACCCGATCAGCGGCGGCAAGATCCCGCTGCTGGGCGTCGACGTGTGGGAGCACGCCTACTACCTCAAGTACCAGAACCTTCGTCCCGTCTACATCAACGCGTGGTTCAACGTCGTCGACTGGGACAAGGTCGCCGAGCGCTTCGCCGCCGCCTCGTAACCGTCAAACGCGTGGGGGGGATCGCGCCGTCCCCACGTCCCGAAACCGACCAGGAGCCGTACAGATGGCCTACGTGATCGCCGAGCCGTGCATCGGGCAGAAGGACTCCTCGTGCGTCGAGGTCTGCCCCGTCGACTGCATCCACCCGACGCCCGACGAAGAGGGCTTCGACGCCGCGAAGCAGCTCTTCATCGACCCCGAGGAGTGCATCGACTGCGACGCGTGCGTCGAGGCCTGCCCGGTCGACGCCGTCTTCCCGGAGGACCTGCTGCCCGAGCAGTGGGCCGACTACGCGCAGCGCAACGCGGAGCACTTCGCGAAGGCGTAGGAGTCAGAGCGCGCGCGCCGTCCGCTCAGAGCGGCGCGTGCTCTTCTTCGAGCATCACTCGCAGCCGGCGCAGCGCGCTCGCGGTACGCGACTTCACGGTGCCGAGCGGGGCGCCGGTGTGGGTGGCGATCTGGCGCTGGCTGAGGCCGATTTGGTAGCGCAGGCGCACGACCTCGGTCTCCTCCGGCGTGAGGCGCTCAAGCAGTTGCTCGAGCGTCACGCGGTCGACGAGCTGCGTGACCGGCTCGGTCAAGCCGGCGCGGTCGTGGCTCGAGAGCTGGATCGAGATGGTCGGGTCGCGCGGCTCGGGGATGCGGCGGCGCAGGTGGTCGATCGCGCGCGAGCGGGCGATCGTCGCGAGCCACGTGCGCAGCGACGCGCGCGCCGGGTCGTAGCTGCGACCGCGCAGCCACGCCTCGAGCAGCACCTGCTGGTAGACGTCCTCGACGGCCCCGCGGTCGCGGATCGCGTCGTGCAGCAGCGCGAGCGCGCCGGGCCCGTACTCCGCGTAGAGCGCGCGCACCGCGTCGGGGTCTCGCCGGCGCAGGCCGGCGGCGATGCGAAGCTCGGTGGTGGAGGGTGCAGAACGACGCATCGACGCTCACCACTGTCGCACGCCACGGCCGGCAAAACGGTATGGCGACGGTAGGAGTTTCTTGGGTACGGTGCAGTTTTCTGAAGCCGCCGAAATGCCATCCTACCCTTGCAATAGCGGGGGTAATCCCCTCTATAACGGGGTAGACGGCGTTGTTTACGCCGGGGAGGAGATCGGACGCGGCTCGAGCCGACTCGTCAGTCGACGGGCGAGCGCGAAGGCGCCAGAAGCGGCCTCGCGGGCATCGAGCGCGTGCGGTGCTGCGCCGAGGTCGGCTCGCCCCCGGCCGCCGGGCCGCGGCGACGCGAGGAGCGCGGGAACGGTGCAGACGAGCGAGGAGCTGACGACGATCGCGTCCGCATGCGCGAGACGCATGAGCGACAGCGGCTCCACGAGCGGGGCGAGCCCGAGCTCGGACGCCGCGGCCAGCACGGCGGCGCGCGTCACGCCGGGCAGGATGCGGCCGTCCGCAGGCGGCGTCACGAGCGCGTCGCCCTCGAGCGCGAAGACGTTGCCCCAGGCGGTCTCCAGCACGTCGCCGTCGCCGTCGAGCAGCAGCGGCGTGACGGCCTCGCCGGCGGTGAGCGCGTTGAGCAGGCGGCGGTCGCGCCACTTGTGCGTCCCCAGCCCGCCTGGAAGCGTGAAGGGGCGCAGGGCGATCGGCAGCGGTCGGGCCGGCATCCGCCCGCGTTCGAGCGTCATGGCCGCGCCGTCCCCGCCGGTCCGCGGCCGCACGACGATCCGCAGCGCGCCGGCCGCGCTCAGCTCCGCGGCGGCCGCTTCGACGCGTGCGGCGAGGTCGTCGGGCAGCTCGCTCGCGTAGAGCGCCGCCGCGCTCGCAGCGATCCGCGCGAGATGGGCGGGAGCGCGGAGCGCCTCCCCGTCGCGCACGAGCAGGGTCTCGAAGACGCCGTGAGTCGCGTCGGGGCGGTGGCGATCGCGCGAGAGCGCGGGCGTTGCGATCGGGGACGTCGTGCTCGAGGCGGCCGGCGGCGCGTCGCCGTCGCCTTCCGCATGCGCCGGCTCGGCGATCCGGCCGCCGATCGCCGCGACCAGCGGGCGCGCCTTGACGAGGCACTCCTCGAGCTCGGCGGCGGGGTCGGAGTCGGCGACGATCCCGCCGCCCGCGCCGAGCCACAGCCGCCCGTCGCGCGCCTCGAAGGTGCGGATCGCGACGCTCAGCTCGAGCCCGGCGAGCGGGCTCGCGTAGCCGATCGCCCCCGTGTAGGCCTCGCGCGCGGTCGCCTCCAGCTCGCCGATCACGTGCAGCGCCTGCACCTTCGGCGCGCCCGTGACCGAGCCGGGCGGGAAGGTTGCGCGCAGCAGCTCCCCGTCGCCCGCGCCGTCACGCAGGCGCCCGCGCACGCGCGAGACGAGGTGCCACAGCCCCGGATGCGGCTCGGGCTCCGGCTGCGCAGCGGCGACGATCGAGCCGTAGACGCTGACGCGCCCGAGGTCGTTGCGCATCAGGTCGACGATCATCACGTGCTCGGCGCGGTCCTTCGCCGAGTCGGCGAGCGCGTCGCGGGCCGCGTCGTCGGCGGTCGGGCCCGTCCGCGCGATCGTCCCCTTGATCGGGCCGCTCTCGACCTCGCGGCCGCGGCGGCGCAGGAACAACTCGGGCGACAGGCTCGCGATCCCGCCATCGGGCGTCGGGAAGGCGGCGCCGAAGGCTGGCCGCAGCCGCTCGCCGGCGTGCGCGAACAGCTCGGCGACGTCGCCGTCCCATTCCGTCTCCAGCCGCAGGCAGAGATTCGCCTGGAAGATCTCGCCCGCGGCGATCCGCTCGCGGCACGCACGCACGGCGGCGAGGTGGCCGTCGCCGCCGGCCCCGGTGAGCGCGAACGGCGGTGGCGCCGGCGTCGCCGTCGGCGGGAGGGCGGCGGCCGCCGTCAGCCGCGCGCGCAGCTCGTCGCGCCGCCGCGCGAGCGCGGCCGCGCGCGCCGGCGTCTCCAGTGCCTCGAACCACCAGCGGCCGTCCCGGTCGAGCCGCAGCACGTGGTCGTGGTAGGCGAGCTGGAAGGGCGGCATCGGCGCGGGTCGCGGCGGGGGCGGCGCGAGCCGCTCCACGCGCGCGCCGAGCCCGAACCCGAGCCAGCCGAACCAGCCGCCGCCGACCGCCTCCAGCGGCGCGTCGCTGGCGACCGCCGGCAGCTCGTCGAGCAGCGCGAAGGCATCCTCGTCGGCGGTGGCGACGCGCAGCGGCCGCGCGCCGACGATCGCTCCACCACCGGCCCAGCCGCCGGCGAGCGCGAACGGCCACGGCTCGTCCGCGAGCGCGCGCAGCGCCTGCCCGGGCGTGGCCGAGCCGCTGAGCGGGACGCGCACGAGTCGAGCGGAGGCGACCATGCGCCCGAGCTTAGGACGCTTCGCACCGCGGTGCGCGGGGCGCGCGGACGCTGCGCATCGCGCGCGTCATCGTCAGTCCTCCCTCACCGCGAGCAAGGCCTCGATCACCTCGAGCATCTTGCGGTGGTAGGCGATGCCGCCGACGAGCGTGCGCTCGGGTCCGGTTCGCTGGCGCAGCACCCCGGTCCGGACCGCCTTCAGCAGCACCTCCAGCTCGGCGACCTTCGCCTCGTTCCAGCTGCGCCGCCCTTCCATGATCGGCACGGGATCGGCGCCGGCGAAGACCTTCAAGAGCGCCTCGTCGCGCAGCTGCGGCGGTGCGGCCACCGGCTCGGCGATCCAGGCGTGCAGCGCCTCGCGGCCGGCGTCCGTCAGCGCATAGAGCTTGCGGCGGCGCCCGCCCTCCTCCTGGCGGACGGTCAGGTATCCGCCCTCCGCGAGTCGCGCCGGCTCGTCGTACGCAGTCGTGTGCGGCAGCGGCCAGAAGTTCTCGATCGAGATCTCGATCGCCTGCTTGAGGTCGTACGACGTCGCCTCTCCGACCTGCTCGAACAGCGCGAGCACGGCGTAGGAGGTCTGTGTGAGCTTGATCGGCTTGCGCGTCATGATGCGTTCCGTATAGTACGGCACGAAGGGTGAGACCAACGCCCGCGACGCAGGAGGTCGAGATGCAGGACGACAGCCATCGGCGCAGCATCATCTCCGCATCGCCGGACTACGACGCGGTGATCGTCGGCGCGAGCCTCGCCGGCTGCGCGACCGCGATGCAGCTCGGCCGCGCCGGCGCGCGCATCGCGCTCGTCGAGAAGCACGCCGACCCGCAGGCGTACAAGCGCATCTGCTCGCACTTCATCCAGGCCTCGGGCGTGCCGGCGATCGAGCGGCTCGGGCTGCTGGGACCGATGATGGAGGCGGGGGCGCTGCGCTCGCACATCCGCATCTGGACGCAGTGGGGCTGGATCGTCGCGCCGCGCGACCCCAAGGGCGCGTGCCTCAACCTGCGCCGCGAGAAGCTCGACCCGCTGGTGCGCGGGATGGCCGCGGAGACGCCCGGCGTCGAGCTGCTGCTCGGCCGCAGCGCGCAGTCGCTCGTGCACGAGGGCGGGACGGTCCGCGGCGTGGTGGTGAGAGAGCGCGACGGCGGCGAGACGACGCTGCGCGCGCAGCTCGTCATCGGCGCCGACGGGCGCGACTCGCGCATCGCCGAGCTGTCCGGCGTCCCCGTGAAGCGGGTGCCGCACGAGCGCTTCGCCTACGGCGCCTACTTCAGCGGCGCCGGGCCCGCTCAGGCGCCCGACACGTCACTGTGGATGACCGACCCGCAGTGGGCCGCTGCCTTCCCGACCGACGACGGCCTCACCTTCTATGCGGCGATGCCGACGAAGTGGCGCCTGCCCGAGTTCAGACGCGACCCGCTCGGCGCGCTCGTCTCCTTCCTCGAGGACCAGCCGGAGCCGCCGCCGATCCGCGACGGGCAGCTCGTCGGCACGGTGATGGGGAAGATGGACATGGAGAACCGCGTGCGCCGGCCGATCGCGCCTGGGCTCGCACTCGTCGGCGACGCGGCGCTCGCGATCGACCCGCTGTGGGGCGTCGGCTGCGGCTGGGCGTTCCAGTCGGCCGAGTGGCTGGCGGACAGCGTCACGCCGGCGCTGCTCGGCAGCGAGCCGCTCGACGACTCACTCGAGCGCTACCGCAAGCGCCACGCGCGCGGCCTCAACGGGCACGCGCGGCTGATGCTCGACTACGCGAGCGGGCGGAAGTTCAACGGTGGCGAGCGGATGACGTTCTCCGCGGCCGCCAAGGACGCCGAGGTCGCGCGACTGGCGGAGCTGATGGGCACGCGGCAGATCGGGCCGTTGGAGGCGATCGTGCGGACCACGCCGCGCGCGCTCGCGGTCCACGCGCGCGAGGCACTGCGGCGGCGGCCGACGGTCGCGTCATCGCCGCCGCCCGGTGCGCCGCCGAGCGCTCCGCCGGCCGAGCGCGAGCGCGAGCAGGTGGCGGCGTGAGCGCGGGAGCTGCCGTGCGCCGCACCCGCATCCGCGTCGGCGGCACGCAGCCGCGCGTTGTGCAGGCCGGGCCGGAGGATGCGGCCGAGGCGGTCGTCTTCGTCCACGGCAACCCCGGCTCGTGCGACGACTGGGAGCGGCTCGCGATCGCGATCGGGGCGATCGGCGTGCGCGCCGTCGCGCTCGACCTGCCGGACTTCGGCGAGACGATCGCGCCACCGGGCTTCGTGCACGACGTGCCGACGTACGCCGGCTTCCTGAACGAGGCGCTGGAGGTGCTCGGCGTCGAGCGCGTGCACCTCGTGATCCACGACTTCGGCGGCCCGATCGGGCTCGTATGGGCGGCGATGCACGCCGACCGCGTGGCGAGCGTGACGCTGATCGACACCGGCGTCCTGCCGGGGTACAGATGGCACAGACTCGCGCGCATCTGGCGCACGCCGGTGCTCGGCGAGCTGTTCCAGGCGATCTCGCGGCCGGGCGTGCTGCGGCGCATGCTCCCTCGCCAGGAGCCGCGCGGGTTGCCGGACTGGTTCCTCGACCGAGTGCACTACGGCCCGCGCACGCGCAGAGCGGCGCTGGCGCTCTACCGCGCGACCGACGACCCGGGCGCGGCTGGCGTCGAGTTCGCCGCATACATGAGATCGAAGGACATCCCCGCGCTCGTGATCTGGGGCGAGCACGACGTCTACCTGCCGGCGGAGTACGCGTCGCGCCAGCGCGACGCGTTCCCGTCCGCTGATGTCCACGTGCTGCCGGCGAGCGGCCACTGGCCGTTCGCTGACGCGCCGGAGACGGTCGAGCGGCTGCTCGTCGCGCACGTCGGCCGCGTGGCGGCGACGCCCGCGGCGGCGGCCGCCTAGGCTGCCAGCGGAACCGGCTGCTCGGGCTGCTCGTCGGGCAGCGGCACGATCGGCCAGACGCGTTCGATCCGCTCGTCTCTGCCGTTGCGGCGCAGGTAGTCCTCGAACGAGGCGGCCTGCTCGGCGGCCCAGTCGATCTGCAGCGTGTGCAGCGCGGGCAGCTCCGGCGCGCGTAGCTCCTCGAACGCCTCGCCGAGCCGCCACGCGACGCGCGCCGCGGCGAGCGCATCGGCGTGCGACGCGTGCGCCTCGTCGAGCGGGACGTTGTAGTGCCGGCAGACGTCGCCGAGCGTGCGCTTGCCCTTGCGGTAGCGGTCGGCCTGCTTGTCGAGCACGTAGGGATCGACGACGAGCATGCCGGCCGCGCCCACGCGCTCGATCAGCGTCGGGATCCCGTGGCGGCGAGCTTCGCGGTCGAGGCAGGTGAGGTCGAAGCGCGCGTTGAAGGCGACGATCGGGACGCCCTGGCGGAGCTGGTCGGCGAGCAGCATGACGATCTCCGCGATCGCCTCCGCCGGCTGGCGGCCCTCTGCGCGGGCGCGCTCGGTCGTGATGCCGTGGACGGCGGCCGCGCCCGCGGGTATCTCGATCCCGGGGTCGACGAGCCAGGCGTGGAAGACCGACTCGCGTCCGTCGCCGACGAGGCTCACCGCCGCCGTGACGATGCGGTCCGACTCGCTGTCGATTCCCGTCGTTTCCAGGTCGAAAGCGGCCAGACGGCGGCGGTGCCAGCTCATGGGCGCGAAGCATGAAGACGGGTCCGGACGGGTCTGCGCGGCCCCGCACGCGCGAGAGCCCGGCGCGGGGCCGGGCTCTCGGTGCGGGTGGGTTTGCGGAGCGTGCGTCAGGAGGCGACGTTCACGCAGATCGCCTGCCCGTTGACCGTCTTTCTGGCGCCGCTGTTGTTCGTGACGCGGACGTACCAGCCGGTGCCCGCGGTCGACGACGGGCCGCTGCGGTTCAGCGTGACGCCGGTCGAGGAGCCGACCGAGTAGCC
>DATHEP010000127.1:0-2800 GCA_035318525.1 Conexibacter sp. | reverse complement strand
TGGCGTTTCGAGGCGACGACTACAACCGTCGCGCGTGGCTTATCGGCACGAGCCTCGACGTGTGGCAGGTCATCGACGCCTACCGGGACTTCGACGGCAGCCTCGACCGAATGATCGCCGAGACGGACGTGACCGAGCGGGAGCTGCGGTCCGCGCTCGGCTACTACGAGCGGTTCCCCGAGGAGATCGATTCATTCATCGCGCTGAATCGACGGCCGCTCGCCGACCTGCGAGCCGAGCACCCTCACGCCGACGTCATCGCGGTCGAGCTCGACTGACGACGTGCGGCTGCTTCTCGATGCGCACGTGTCCGGCCGCCGGATCGGTGCGGCCCTTCGCGAGCGCGGCCACGACGTGCTCGCGGTCGCCGAGGAGCGCAGCCTCGACGGCTGTCCCGACGAGGAACTACTGGAGCTTGCGAACAGCCAGCAGCGCGTCCTGGTGACGTTCGACGCCGCCGACTTCCCCCGTATCTGTCGCGAGTGGCTCGAGCGGGGAAGATCCCATCACGGGTGCGCCCTGCTGGTCGGGATCCGTCACCACGAGTTCGGAGCGATCATGCGTGCGCTGGAGGCCGCATTCGCGGCACGATCCGACCCTGCCGAATGGGATGACCATCTCGCCTTCGTATCCCGAGTGCGCTGACTCGCGATGCCGCGCAGATACGTCAACGACGACGCGGATCTGCCGGACCACGATCTCATCCTCGAGCTGCCCGGCTCGCACAGCGGGCTGACCTGTCACGTGCGGCACTACGTGCACCGGGATGCGCACGTGGTGATCGTCGGTGAGCTCGCAGACGGCGCGAGCCCGATCGTGTTTGCCGAACCGATCGCGAGAGAGCTGGCCCACCTGGTCGTGCCCTCAGGGCAGGAATTCACGATGGTCGCCTACGTCCCGCAGCACCCGCTCAGTGGGGAGCCTCACTTTCGCGAAGTGACGTTCGAGATCGACGGATCCGCCCGTCGACCGTCGTCTGCGGTCTTTGCCGGGCCCAAGGTGACGCTTCCCTGCTTCCGCCCGCTCGACCTCGACCTCGTCGAGGCGATGGCTGGTCGACCCGTGTTCACGTTCCCATACGGCTTCTACACGAGCGCGCTCGCGGAAGCGATGAACGGCCAGCCGGCCAAGCGGCTGCTCGAGCTGCTGATCGAAGCGGGCCTGGCCTGTCCGACGCACGGACCGTCTCGCCATGGGGAGTACTGCGGCGTCGATCCGAGCTGCGACGAGGTGCGGAACCGGCGTGCGCGCAGATGGCGCGTGCCATTCGAGCCGCGACGACGTTCGACCGGTGGCGCGTACGTCGGCATCAGCACGGACCGCTCGTCGCGCGTCGTGTTCGATGCCGATGGGATTCGCAGCGCGGTCCCGGTCTTCGGCATGGACGCACCGGAGGTGGCGTGGGGCTATGGCGGAGCGGGCCCCTGGGAAGCAGCGACTTCGATCCTGGCGGACTATCTCGGATTCCTGCCATGGCCTGAGCTGCGTGGACGCTTCAAGGGCGAGGTCGTCGCGCATTTGCCTCGCGATGGGTTCGTCCTCCCCGTCGCGAAGCTCGACGCGTGGTACGACGAGGCCACCCCTGCCACACGGCCTGGACTCGTCGTCGTCGCGGGACCGAGGAGCCTCAACTGGCCGGCGGGCGGTGCGAATCCGATGGCGGGAGCGATCGGGCGGGCGCTGAGCGACGCGGGGTTCGACGTGTACGAACCCGGGCGCAACGCCGAGGCTCCCAGCTGGACCCGGAACGACCGGCGCCTCCACGGCATGCTCCACGCGAGCCTTCTGTCCGCGCTCGACCTCTGCAGCATGCTCGTCGTCCCCTACGACGGGCACGGGATCGTTCACGGCGTCGAGTCCATGGCAGCGCTCTGGTACGCCCTCGAGCACCCAGGCGTCCCGTGCCTCATCGCCTATGAGCACGCGGAAATGACGGAGCTCGCGGACTTCGAGCGCTTCGGGGTAGAGATCGCGAAGATCGAGGGCGCCTTTCCACCTGACGTGGGCGCGGTCCTCGCGGCGGTCGATCGCGCGTGCGCGGCATACGAGTGCTTGCATCTGGCCGCCGGGTCGCGATTCACCGCCGCGACCTAGAATCAGGCGCCCATGCCCGCGCCCCACCGTCCCGTCGACGCGCAGCAGTCCTTCCCGGCTCTCGAGGAGGCGCTGCTCGAACGCTGGCGTGAGGAGGACGTGTTTCACGAGACGGTTCGCCGCCGCAAGGGGCGGGCGCCGTGGATCTTCTACGAGGGCCCGCCCACGGCGAACGGCAGACCGGGGACGCACCACGTCCTGGCGCGCATCTTCAAGGACATCTTCCCGCGCTACAAGACGATGTGCGGGTACTACGTCGAGCGCAAGGGTGGCTGGGACTGCCACGGCCTGCCGGTCGAGCTGGCGGTCGAGGAGGAGCTGGGCTTCACCTCGAAGGACGACATCGAGCGCTACGGGATCGCCGAGTTCAACGCGAAGTGCCGCGAGTCGGTCCTCCGCTACGTCGAGGACTTCGCGCGTCTGACCGAGCGGATCGGCTACTGGGTCGACATCGACGACGCCTATCGCACGCTCGACGACTCCTACATCGAGTCGGTCTGGTGGGCGCTGCGGACGATCTGGGAGAAGGGCCTGCTGTATGAGGGTCACAAGGTCGTCCCCTACTGCCCGCGCTGCGGCACGACGCTCTCGTCTCACGAGCTGGCGCAGCCGGGCGCGTACCGCGACGTGATCGACCCGTCCGTCTACGTGCGCTTCCCGGTCGTGAGCGCGGCCGGCCCCCTGCAGGACGGCGACGAGCTGCTGA
>DATHEP010000126.1:0-2631 GCA_035318525.1 Conexibacter sp. | reverse complement strand
GATCGCGCTCGCCGGACCTGTCCTGCTGTCGGCGCTCGTCCTGACCCTCCGCGACCGGCCGCTGCCGTTGCGCGCCGCGACCGTGCCGGTGCTCGTGCAGGTCAGTCAGGTGCTGCTCGCGACGTTCGTCGTCGCGGCCGTGATCGCGCAGTACGGCCATACCTACGACGCCACGTACTCCGAGGGCAAGCCGTTCAGACGCGTGTACTTCACGCCCGCGACGCTCGTCGTCTCGGCGCTGCTGACCGCCGCGGGCGCGGCGCTGCTGCGACGTGACGCGCTGGTCGCTCGCATCGGAGCGCTGGCGCGCGAGACGCGCGCGCTGCGAATCGGCGCGCTCCTCGCGGCGCTGCTGTTCGTCGCCCTGTGGCTGCTGACCGCGTTCAACACCGAACTCTCGTACGGCAACGCGCACGGGGGCGTGACCGGCAACGTCTCGTTCTGGCTCGACGAGGCCTACGCGGTGCTCGACGGACGCGGCCCGCTGGTCGACTTCCAGGCGCAGTACAGCCACCTGTGGCCCTACCTGGCGGCTGGCCCGATGGCGCTGCTCGGCCCCTCGCTCGAGAGCTACGAGGCGGTCATGCTGACGGCCAGCGCGCTCACGATGCTCGCCGTCTTCCTGATCTTCCGGCGCCTCGTCGGACGCTCGCTGCTCGCGCTCGCGATCTTCCTGCCGTTCGTGGCGACGAGCTTCTTCATGGAGCTCGGCCCGCCCGACAACCGCTACGGGCCGGCGAACCTCTTCAGCATGTTCCCGATGCGCTACGGCGGGCCCTTCCTGCTCGCCTTCCTGCTCGTGTGTCACCTCGAAGGCGCCTCCCCGCGCCGCCGCTGGCCGCTGTTCCTGGTCGCCGGCCTCGTGCTGCTCAACAACGTCGAGTTCGGGATCCCGGCGTTCGCCGCTACGGCCGCGGCGCTGCTGTGGGCGGACGACCGCCCGGCGCGGCCGCGCGTGCTCGCGCTGCTGCGCGAGGGAGCACTCGGGCTGCTGGGCGCCGCCGCGCTTGTGGCGCTCCTGACGCTGCTCGTGGTCGGCTCGCTGCCGCACTTCGGGATGCTCTTCACGTTCTCGAGAATGTGGGGCGTGGCCGGCGTGACGATGCTGCCGATGCGCCCGTTCGGCCTGCACCTCGCGCTGTACGCGACGTTCGCCGCCACGATCGTGGTCGCGACGGTGCGCGCGCAGTCGGGCGCGGAGGGTCGCGCGCTGACGGCGATGCTCGCCTGGTCCGGCGTGTTCGGGCTGGGCGCCGGCAGCTACTTCGCCGGGCGCTCGCACCCCGAGGTGCTGATCAGCCTCTTCTCGATCTGGGCCTTCGCGCTCGCACTGCTGCTGATCGTCGTCGTGCCGGCGATCCGCGCGCGGCCGGGGCACCGCCCGACGGTCGCCGAGGTCGCGGTCCTCGCCGGCTGTGCGATCGCCGTCTGCTCGCTCGCGCAGATGCCGACGCCGTGGTCGCAGTTCGAGCGCATAGGCGACGAGGCGGCGGTCGCCGACCTGCAGGCGGCGGACGCGCGCGCGTTCGTCGCGGCCTCGGGCGCCGCCCCCGGCGAGCATCTCGTGATCATGCTGCCGATGGGCCACCGCGTCGGGTACGACCTCGGGCTCGTCAACGTCGCCCCCTACGTGAGCCTAATCTCGATGCCGGCCGTACGGCAGCTGCAGGAGACGATCGACGCGCTGCGCGAGAGCGGCGGCAACCGGCTCATCCTCGCCCGGTACCAGACGCTGCCCGAGATGCAGGAGCTGATCGTGCGCAACGGCTTCGAGCTCGTGCGCGCCGAAGACGAACACGCCGAATACCGCGCCACCCGCTGAGCGGATGGTCGCACGGGCGCACGTGCGACGCGGCTCAGCCCGCGCCGACGCTGTTGAAGCCGGGCGGCAGCTGCTGGTCGGCCGACGGCGGGCTCTCGAGCAGCAGCCGCGGGACCGTCACGAAGCGGTAGCCCTGCGCGCGCAGCTCTCTGACGATCCGCGGGACCGCGGCGAGCGTCTGGCTGCGCTCGCCGCCGGCGTCGTGCAGCAGCACGATCGCGCCAGGGTGCGCGTTGTCGACGACGTTGCGGACGATCGCGTCCGTGCCGGGCTGGGTGTAGTCCTCGCTGTCGACCGACCACAGCACCGACAGCATCTTGCGTCTCGCGAGCAGCGCGTGCGTAGTCGCGTCGTGCGCGCCATAGGGCGGCCGGAAGAGGCGCGGGTAGGGCACCCCGTAGGTGGTCAGCTCGTCGGCGGCGTCGTCGATCTGCTCGCGCTGGCCGGCGCGCGGGAGCTGCGCGAGGTTCGCATGCTCCGAGGTGTGGTCGGCGATCGGGACGCCGAGGTCGATCATCCGCCGCAGCGTCTCCCCGAACTCGGGCAGCTGGTAGCCGACGACGAAGAAGGTCGCCGGCACGCGCAGGCGCTGCAGCTCGTCGAGCAGCTCCTCGGTCACCGGCCCCGGTCCGTCGTCGAACGTGAGCGCGACGAGCTTGTGCTGGTCGCCCCCCCTGCGCACGAAGGGCGTGATCGCGAGCGCGCGGTCGATCGCGGCGCTCTCCTGCGCGCGCTGCTCGAAGTCGAGCGAGCGTCTGCCAGCGCCGGCGAGCATCCGCAGGTGGCCGTACCAGCCGACGCGCGTGGCG
>DATHEP010000125.1:0-2195 GCA_035318525.1 Conexibacter sp. | reverse complement strand
TCGAGGAAGTCGAGCGCGTTGCGCGACGGCGGCGTGTCGAGCACGAGCAGGTCCCAGTCGCCCTCCTGTGCCAGCTCGTGCAGCTTCGCGACGGCCGTGAACTCCTGCGAGCCGGCGATCGCGTCCGACAGCTCGCGGTAGACGCGGTTGGCGAGGATCTGCTCGCGCGTCGCCTCGTCGGGCGCGAGCCGCGCGATCAGCTCGTCGAAGGTGCGCTTCGGGTCAAGCGTCATCGCCCACAGCTCGCCGCCGAGCGGCAGCCCGGCGTCGGCGAAGCGCTCCGGCTCCACGCGGTGCGGCTCGTTCCCCAGCTCGTCGAGCCCGAGCGCGGTCGCGAGCCGTTGGGCCGGGTCGATCGTCACGACGGCGACCTTCAGGCCGCGCGCCGCCATGCCCGACGCGATCGCCGCCGCGGTCGTCGTCTTGCCGACGCCGCCGGAGCCGCCGACGACGCACACGCGCGCGCCGGCGAGCAGCGCGTCCGCGGTCACAGCAGCGCCCCCAGGCGGTCGGCCAGCGGATCGAGCGCCTCCGCGTCGAGCGCGGGCGCCAGCACGTAGGGCAGCTCGAGCGGCGGCGCGCCGATCCCGTCGGCGAGCCGCGCGACCTGCTCGCGCTGCTCGACGACGCGCGCGTGCTCGGCGCCCGCGGCCTCCAGCGCCGCTCGCACGAGCGAGGTCCCTCCCGACCGCGTGCGGGCGAGCGCGTCCGCGACCGTGCTCGCCTGGCGCGGCCCGATTCGCTCCGGCAGGCATGCGTTCGCGACCACGTGGGCGAGCGCGAGCCCGAGCTCGCTGCGCAGCCGCCGTTCGAGCATCAGCGTCTCCGTGACGGGCATCTCCTCCGGCAGCGCGACCGCGACCACGGCCGTCTGTGCCGGGTCGCGCAGCGTCGCGTCGACCGCCGCGCTCTGATGGGCGATCGGGCCGACGCGCGCGATCTCGGCGAACGTGCGCGGCGTGCGCAGCGCCCCGAGCGCGTGGCCGGTCGCGGGCGCGTCGACGATCACGAGGTCGTAGGGCTCGCCGCCGAAGCGCCGCGGCGTCTGCGCCAGCTCCCACACCTTCCCGATCCCGATCAGCTCGCGCATCCCCGGCGTCGCCGCCGCGAACGTGTGGAAGGCGCGCGAAGCGGCCAGCAGGTCGCCGACGCGGCCGGCGCGCCCGTGCAGGTACTCCTCCAACGAGTGCTCCATGTCGATCGACACCGCGTGCAGCCCGCCGCCGAGCGCAAGCTCGGTCCCGGCCTCCACCCGGCCCGGGTCGAGGCCGAACGTCTCCGCCGCGCGCGCCTGCCCACTCAGCTCCGCCACGATCGTGCGCAGCCCCCGGCGCGCCGCCGCGATCCCCAGCGCGATCGCGACCGTCGACTTGCCGACGCCGCCCTTGCCGGTCACGAACACGAGGCGCTTGTCGGATAGGCCCGGCACGAGCAGGGCAGCCTAGATGGTTGATTCGACGATCTCGCGCCCCTCGCATCCACGAATCTCGTGGAATCAACATCTAGCCTGCACGCGAACGCCCTCGAGCAAGGAGACGGTGGAGATGGCCGGCAACGTCGAACCGCTGGAAGCACTCGCGCCGCTCGTCGGCGAGTGGAGCATGGTCCCGCAGTTCGAGGGCGTCCCGCCGGTCGAGGACGGCGCGCCCGTCGAGTTCGCCTGGCTGCCCGGCGAGCGGTTCCTGATCGAGCGCTGGGAGGTGCCGATCCCGGAGGCGCCCGACGGGATCGCGATCATCGGCGCCGACCCCGAGCACGACGGCCGCTACCTGCAGCACTACTTCGACTCGCGCGGCGTCGCGCGCATCTACAAGATGACGTTCGAGGGCGGGGTCTGGAAGCTGTGGCGCGACGAGCCGGACTTCTCGCCGCTCGACTTCTCGCAGCGATACACCGGAACGTTCAGCGACGACGGCGCGACGATCGCCGGCAGCTGGGAGATCTGCCACGACGGCAGCACCTGGGAGCACGACTTCGACCTCACCTACACGAGGAGGACATGACAGGAGGAATCCCCGCCGGCACTGCGAATAGAGGCGCGTATGGTTTCCCGATCGCATCGGAGAGCGCTGTGAGCTCCACGGCCAGGGTGATCGCGTTCGCCAACCAGAAGGGCGGCGTCGCGAAGACCACCACCACGCTGAATCTCGCTGTGGCCTTTGCGGAAGAGGGCCATCGCGTGCTGTGCTGCGACA
>DATHEP010000124.1:0-4423 GCA_035318525.1 Conexibacter sp. | reverse complement strand
TGCCCGGCCTGGCCGCGCGTCACCGGGGCGCCGGCCTCGTCGAGCAGGCGCACCTCGTACGGGGGGACCACGGTCCCCACGCGTCCGGGCCGCAGATCGCCGGGCTCGCCTGCGATGAAGACGTGCAGGCACTCGGTCGATCCGAACCCGTCCAGGATCTGCCGCCCAAACCTCTCCTCCCAGCGCCGGAAGAGCGACGCGCCGAGTGACTCGCCCGCCGACACGTACAGGCGCACGCTGCTGGTGTCGAAGTGCGCGCCCGCGTCCGTCACGGTCAGCATCGCTGCGTACAACGCGGGCCCGCCGAAGAACACGGTTGGTCGAGCGTCGTGGATCTCTTCGAGCACTCCCAGCGGCTCTGACGGCTCGGCGCGCAGGAGCGCGGGCGTCCCGGTGCCGAGCGGGAACAGCAGCGAGTTGCCGAGGCCGTAGCCGAAGGACAGCTTGGCGGCGGAGAAGCAGAGGTCGTCGGTGCGGAGCTCGAGCCGGCGGTCGAACCCGCCCGGCAGCGCGAGCAATCCGCGGTGGAGATGGACGACGCCCTTCGGACGGCCGGTGCTGCCCGACGTGTACTGCAGCAGCGCGACGTCGTCGGGTGCTGTCGGCGCGGCTTCGCTGCGGCCGCCGGCGGCCATCGCAGGTCCGGCGGCGAAGACGTCGCCGGCATGGGGCGAGTCGCCGAGCACGACGACGACCTCGGGCCAGCCGGTCTGCGCGCGGATCCGCAGCATGCCGTCCGCGTGCTCGCTGCCGACGACCGCCGCCCGCGGCCGCGCGTCCTGGCAGATGAACGCGTACTCGTCGTGCGACAGGCGCGCGTGCAGCGGTGCCGGGATCGCGCCGATGCGCATCGCCGCGAGCAGGATCGCCGCGGCATCGGGCGTGTCCGGCAGCACGATCGCGACGCGATCGAGGGGGCGCACGCCGGCCGCGCAGAGCATGAAGCCGGCCCGCTCGACGTGGTCGAGCAGGTCGGCGTAGGTCCATGAGCCGCTGCGCGTCACGAGCGCCCGGCGCTCGCCGCGTCCCTCGGCGACGTGACGGTCGACGTAGCAGGCGGCGGCGTTCGCGGTCAACCCGCGCATGCGAGCGCACCCTCCTGCGCGTAGGCGACGAGGACGGCCGCGCCCGCGCCGCAGGACTCGTCGGACGCGTGCACGAGGACCGGTCCGGTCGCCTCGCCGCGCCGCAGGCTGCCGACTGCGAGCGCGAGTTGCGCGAGGGCACCCACGCCCTCCCCGTCGGCGTCCCTGGGGGTGAAGCTCGAGCGGACGGCGTCTGGAGCGAGCTGCGCGTCGCGCAGGGCGTCGCGCAGGGCGCGCTCGCTCGCCTCGTCGACGTCGTCGCGCGGCGAGTACGCCGTCGCGACGGCTGCCACGCCGACGCGAATGCCTTCCCGCGGCGCACGTGTCACCCCCTCGGCCTCCACGACGAGGACCGCTGCGCCGCCCGGACGTGCGCTCGGCGAGCGGACGATGGCGGGGACGACGTCGACACCGCACACGAGCATCGCGATGGCGCGCTTGGCCGTGAGCGCGTCGGTCGCGTAGCGCAGGGCGTCGAGCCCGGCGGCGGCCCCGCTCGTCAGCGTCGCGTTCGGCCCGGCCGCCGGCAAGCGGATGCTCAGGTGCGCGGCGGGCGCGTTCAGGCCGGTCTGAGGACCGCGAGCCGGATTGACACGCGCATCGTCGCCGCCGATGCCGGCGAGGAACAGCTCGACGTAGTCCTGCAGCCCGGCATGACGCGTCGCGACGACGACGCCCAGCTCGTCGGGATGCACCACGCCGTCGACGAGCCCGGCGTCGCGCAGCGCGAGGCGCGCGGCAGCCAGCAGCAGCTTGGTCTCGGGGTTGAGCGAGCGCAGGCGTTCGCCCTGAAGGAGCTCGGCGACCGCTGGTGTCGCGAGCTCGTCAGCCGACACGACGCCGACGCCTGTGATCGTGCCGACCATGCTCATGGCGCGCCGAAGACGACGCACTCGATGTTGCCGCCGAAGCCGAACGCGTTGCTGAGCGCCACCTGCACCGGGGCTTCGCGGGCGCGACCGACGACGACGTCGATGTCGCACGCCGGATCGCGAGTCTCATGATTCGCCACCGGCGGGATCAGGCCGTCGCGGATCGCGAGCATGCAGCCGACGCCCTCGATGGCGCTCGCGGCGCCCTGCGCGTGGCCGAGCATCGACTTCAACGCGGTCACGGGCGTGGCGTCGGCCGCCCCGCCCAGGACCGTGCGAATCGCCTGCGCCTCGACTGCGTCGTTCGCGGGCGTCCCGGTGCCGTGGGCGCTGACGTGATCCACGTCCTTCGCTTCCACGCCCGCATGCGCCAGCGCTCGTCGCATCGCGCGGATGGCGCCGCGGCCCTCGGGGTGCGGAGCGGTGATGTGGATCGCGTCCGCCACGTTCGCGTGCCCGAGCACTCGTCCGTGGACGCGTGCCCGCCGGGCGCGTGCGTCCGCCTCGCGCTCGAGCACGAGCGCCGCGGCGCCCTCGCCGAGCAGCAGTCCCTCGCGTGCGCGGTCGAACGGACGCACCGCGTCTGGAGCGAGCAGCCGGAAGCTGTCGAACATCATCAGCATCGCGAGCGACAGCTCGTCGGCGCCGCCCACGACCATCGCGTCGGCGCGTCTGGCGCGGAGCAGGTCGACGCCCTGCGCGATCGCGCTGTTGCCGGCTGCGCAGGCGGTCGCGATCACGTAGTTCGGCCCGCCGAAGCCGAGCTCGCGCGCGGGAGCTTGGCTGAGGAGCGACGGCGACGCCCACGCCTCGTCGGCGGCTTCGGCCCGTCGCGAGCTGGGCGTCGTCAACCAGCGCTCCACCCCGGGGCGCGTCCCCATCACGGTGCCGAAGCACACTCCCACCCGCTCGTAGGCCACCGTCGCCGGTGACAGCCCGGCGTCGCGTACGGCCATCCGCGCGACCTCGACCGCAAGCCGCACGACGAGCGGATCGCCGTCGTCTCCCTCGACCGTTGACGTGACCTCGCCGCCCCGCGTCGCCGACAGGCGGCTCGTGTCGACGCGGATCAGCTCCTGCGTCGCCACCGTGCCGGCGAGCGCGTTCGACCAGAAGGCCTCGACGTCGCGCGCGCACGGTGCGCGAACGCCGATCCCCGTCACGACGATCGCGTCGGGAGCGTTCATCGCTGCTGTTGCGCCCCGAGCTCGCGCAGCGTCAGCTCGGTGAGCTCCGCGAGCGTGGGCGCTGCGCGCCATGCTCTGGCGTCGAGCCGGACCGCGAGTCGATGCTCGACTTCGGTCATCAGCTCCAGCCGCTGCAGCGAGTCTGCGTCGAGCTCGTCGACGAGGTCCTGTTCGAGGCCCACCTCCTCCAGCTCGAGGATGTCGGCGAGCAGCTCGCGCAGGAGCGTGGCGACCTCCGCTCGGGTCAGCTCGATCCCCATGCCCGTCCGTTCGTCGCAGGTGCGGCGCGCGGGGCGATCGGGCTCGCCCAGCCCAGGCGCGCCAGTCGGGCGACGCCTCCGAGGTCCCGGAGACGCAGCGGGTCGCCCCAGTGGGCGAGTCGGCTCGCGAGGAGCCAGTACAGCCACGCGGCGACGATCGCGGCAAGCAGCGAAGCGCTCGGGTAGCACGTCAGCAGCGCGAGCGAGGTGAACGCCAGCCAGTGGGCGTAGAGCGCCTCGCGCACGGTCAGCCGGTCACGGACGCTCGTGCCCGCGCCACGCACCGCGAGCCCGACCGCGATCGAGACCGGCAGCAGGCCGACGAGCGCGAGCATGCGTGTCGGCAGGGCGCCCGCCGCCACGAACGCGGCGAGCGCCGCGTACGGCACGGCGGCGACTGCCGCCAGCGCGAGCGTGCCGTGCCGCTCCGCGAATGCGACGAACGCGCTGCGGTAGCCGATCGCCTCGTCGCCGTCGCGGTCCGTGATGTCCTTGATGCCAGCGAGGCTCGCGATGAAGAGCGTCAGGACCCAGAACAGCGGCACGAACTGACCCAGTTGCCGCCAGTCGGCTCCCGCCTGGCCGGAGCCCGTCGCCCAGCCGAGCGCGAACGGTCCGACGAAGGCCCCGCTGAGCATCACGAGCACGAGCACGCGCTGTCGGGAGAGGCGCGGCCCGCGCGAGTAGCCGACGCCCGCGGCCACGCCGAGCGCGATCAACCCTGCGAGCAGGACGCTGGGGGCGAGTACGAGCCAGACGACCGCCGAGGCGGCGACGGTGCCCCAAGCGAGCGTCTCGAGTCGCGCGAGACGCTCCCAGCCGACCTGGGCGCAGAGGTCGGTGCGCTCGGGTCGGTTGATCTCGTCCTCGACACGGTCCGTCAGGCGGTTCGTGATCTCTATCGCGACCGTCAGGACGCACCAGAAGGCGGCGCCGAGGAGCGCGTCGCCGACGCGCAGGCTTCCGGCGGCGGCCAGCCCTCCGCAGAACGGGATGAAGTACAGCGCGCTGAATCGACA
>DATHEP010000123.1:0-3315 GCA_035318525.1 Conexibacter sp. | reverse complement strand
GCTGCCGGTCGCGCGTGCGATGCGCTCGTGGCCCGCGCAGGCGCGATGGAGCGGTACGTAGGCGCTGGTCGCGGCGTGGAGGCGGGCGTCGCGTTCGGCGGTTGCCGGCTCGAGCAGCACGGTCACGTCTGCGGCGGCGTCGAGGTCGGCGCCGGACGCCTGGCAGGCGGCGAGCACGCGCCGCTCGATCGCCTCCGGCTCACCGTCGACGCCCGGGTCGGCGAGCAGGTAGAGGCAGGCGCCCGTAACGGGTGTCGTGGCCGCGCACCACTGCGCAAGCAGCATCGTGAGCCGGTCCGCGCCGCGCCACGCTGGCGTTGCGAGCACGCGCAGCGTTGCATCCTCGGCGAGCGGCCAGGGCTCGGCCGCCTTCGGGTCGCCCGCGCGCAGCGGGCGCGCTGCGAGCGCGCGCAGGCGCGCCACGGGGTCGGCGGGGGCAACGACGATGCGCGCGGGATCGATGCCGTCGCCCTCGGCCGCGTCGGCCGCGGCCGCCGCGTCGGCGACCCACAGCTCGTCGAGAGGAGGAAGGGACGCCGGAGGGGCTCCGGCCGGCTGCACGATCACGAGCCGCCCGCTGCTCGCTGCGCGCCGCGCCGGCGGCCACGTCGTGCGGACCTCGACGTCGGCGGCGTGAGGGAGCGGCGGATCTGCGCTGCCGAGCCGCTGCACGCGGGCCGGGCCGAGCGCGAAGGACGGATCGCCCTCGCACAGGACCGCGATCTCGTCGGACGCGTCGCCGATCCGTCCGGGCCGCTCGCCGGCGTAGTACGCCTCCAGCTCGTCGACGTACCCCGCGAACGCGCGCGGAGGCTCGATCCCGCCCTGGAGGCGCTCGAGCAGGCCCGGCTCCGCGGCGAGGCGGTCGAGCGCCGCCGCGAGCGCGTCGGGGTCGAGCGGCTCGATGACGAGCCCGTCCACGCCGTCGCGCACGGCCTCGGCGAAGCCGCCGAGGCGCGGCACGACGAGCGGCACGCGCGCGGCGAGGCACTCTGCGGCCGCGAGCGGCGCGCAGTCCCACCACATCGACGGCAGCACCGCGACGTCCACGCCCGCCAGCACGTCTGCGAGGCGGTCGGTCGAGAAGGCGCCGCGCAGCTCGCACACGCCGCGCGCGTCGAGCGCGCGCAGGCGCGGCGCGAACACGTCCGGCACCTCGCCGTGGATCTCCACGCGCAGCCGCGTGCGCGTGCGCTGCGCCGCCTCGACGAGCAGCTGCGGGCCCTTGTGCGGGTAGGCGGAGCCGAGGAAGGCGACGGTGAGCGGCGCGCTGCCGGCCCCAACTCGGCCCGGCTGTCGATCCCGCCCCAGCCGCTCCCAGATCTCCATGTCGTGCGGCATCCCCTGGCGCACGACGTCGACCATCTCGGCCGGGTAGCCGGCGTTCACGAGCGTTCGCCGCACCGCCTCCGACACGGCCAGGATGCCGGTCACGCCGCGTGAGACGCGTGCGCGGATCTCCGCCAGCCGCCGCGCGTAGTCGGCCGGCTCCCGCCCGCCGGTGCACGTCGCGCAGCGGCGCCCGTCGCCGGGGCCGGCGCAGATCGTCCCGTCCGCTGTCATCAGGTAGGCGCGCGGGCACACGAGCCAGTAGTTGTGCGTCGAGAACCAGCTCGGGATCCCGCGCGCGGCGACCTCGTCGACGAGCGCGGCGCCGAGGTTGTGGAGGTTGTGGAAGTGCACGACATCCGGCGCGCAACGGTCCAGCTCGGCGGCGAAGGCGGCCGTGATCGGGGGATCGTCGAGCTCGCGCAACGGTCCCTGGTGGTCCCACAGCCCGTGCGCGCGGTTGTGGACGCCGAGCAGCCGCACGCCCTCGTCCTCCCGCTCGGACAGGTGGTAGGCGGGCTCGCCGGGCGCCGGCTCGACGGCCGCGTAGAAGACGGTCACCTCCCAGCCGCGCCGCGCCAGCTCCTTCGCCGCGAGTCGCGGCACGGTCGTGCCCCCGCCCGGGTCGTTCCAGCCGAACGCGGTCATCAGGAGGCGTCTCGCCATCGTCCCGGGTGATCGGCGGGGGCGGGCTTCCGTTGAGCTGTGAACGGCGGTCTATGCAGATTCCTGACCACGCGGGCGAGTCGCCGGCACGCGTGGCTCATGGTCCGTGCGCTCGCGGACAAAGCGCTCGAACAGCGGCATGGTGAACGCGATCCGGCCGCGTTGCGGTGCCCACAGCAGGCCTTTTACGATCAGTTGGTCGCGCACCGGGCCCGCCGCCGAGGTGCTTGGGAAGCCGCCCGCGCGCGCGGCGTCGGCGGACGACGTCTCGCTGCCGCGGAGCGCCATCCCGGCCAGGTAGTCGCGCTCTCGCGGCGTGGCGCGCTGCCAGCGCGCGAGGAACAGCTCGCGCGCGAGGTCGTCGAACGCGCTCGCCTCGGCTGCGATCACGTCGCGCAGCCGGATGCGGCCCTCGTCGGCGAGGTCCCACGCTCGCTTGCCGATCGCCTGGAGCAGCATCGGGTAGCCGCCGGCGAAATCAAGCATGCGGTCGACGGCGTCGTCGTCGAGCACGGGCGCTTCGGCGCCGAGCACCTTGCGCGGCGGCTCGACGATCGCCTGCCGGGCGGCGGTCTCGTCGAGCAGGCCGATCTGCGGGTATGCGAACAGGCGCTCGGCATACGACTTCGCGTCCGACAGCTGCCCCGGCAGCGACGGCAGGCCGGCGCCGACGAGCGCGACCGGGAGCTCCTCCTGGCCGACGCGGTGCATCGCCGCGCAGACGGCGGCGAGCCCCTCCGGCCCCAGCTCCTGCAGCTCGTCGACGAAGAACACCAGCCCGACGCCCTGCGCCTGCGCGAGCTCCCCGATGCGCGAGAGCAGGACGCCGAGGTCCGCCTCGAGCGAGCGTCCGACCGTGAGCAGCGCCGCCGGGTCGGCATCGACGCGCAGCTCGGGCGCCACGGTCGCGCGAATCGCCTGGACGATGCCGATTGCTCGCTGGAAGGCGGCACGCGCGCGTTCGGCGATGCTGAGGCCGGCGAGCTGGTCGAGCGCCGCTGCGGTGAACGTGTCGCGCAGATCCGTCGCTTGTCGTGCCTCGATGAACGACACACGCCAGTCCTGCGCGCGTGCGCGCGCGGCCATCTCGCGCAGCAGCACGGTCTTGCCCATGCCGCGCAGGCCACAGAGGACGATACTGCGCTCCGGAAGCCCGTTGTGCAGCCGCCTCACGAGCGTGTCGAACGCGGCGAGCTCTGGCTCGCGGCCGGCCAGTGCGCGTGGCTGCGTCCCGGCACCGGGCGTGTAGGGGTTGATCACGGGGTCCATATGCTCGTTACGAGTCTATAAGCCTGTCTACCTTATATTTGTGGCACATGG
>DATHEP010000122.1:0-5239 GCA_035318525.1 Conexibacter sp. | reverse complement strand
CGTGCGGCGTCTCAGACTGCGGTGCGGCTCGGCTCGGGGACCGGACGGCCGGTGTCGCGCAGCAGGGCGACATGGACAGCGACCGCCTCGCGCGCGTTGCGCTCGGCCGCTTCGCGGCTCTCGCCGAACGCGGTGCAGCCGGGAAGGTCGGGGAAGTGAGCCCACCAGCCGTCTCTGCTCTGCTCGTTGATGGCGGAGTACGTGATCATCGTCGGCTCGACCTTACCTGCGGTCACTCAGGACCGCGTCGACTGGCGGGTGGGGGGCTGGACGGCGGCTGGGGAGGAGGGGATGGGTGCCGGCGTGGATAGGCGAGCCGAGCGCGAACGCGACCCAATGCGCCTGTTCCGCCGAAGACTGCATGTTTGTGCTGGTTATGTCGGTACAGACGTGCAGTCTTCCCGCCGACGCGGGCAGGACGTCCCCTCGATGCCGTCGTTCGGCGACCGTTGGACGGCCGGATGGCTTGAGCCGAACGCGGCTACACCTCAATCAACAGCGTCACCGGCCCGTCGTTGACCAGCTCGACCTCCATGTGCGCTCCGAAGACGCCGCGCTGGGCGGACAGCCGCTCGCACACCTGCTCGTACAGCGGCTCGGCGACCTCGGGCGGGGCGGCGGCGACGTAGCTGGGGCGGTTGCCCTTGCGGGCGTCGCCGTAGAGCGTGAACTGGCTGACGCAGAGCACGTGCCGGTCGGGGCCGAGCGGCTCGTTCATGCGGCCGTCGACGTCGGGGAAGATCCGCAGTGCGAGCAGCTTCGACGCGAGCTTGTCGGCCTCGGCCGTCGTGTCGCCGTGCGTGACGCCGAGCAGCACGAGCAGGCCGGGGCCGATCTTCCCGACGACCTCGCCGTCGACGCGCACGGCCGCGCGCGAGACGCGTTGGACGAGGGCGCGCATCGACCGCCGACGGCCCGGCTACGCCTCGCGCAGCTCTGCCGCCGCCTGCTCCGGCGCGACGATGTTGAGGTGCAGGCCGGTGCCGAGCTCGAGCCCGGCGAGGTGCGTCAGGCGCGGCATCACGTCGATCCGCCAGCAGAAGTGCTCTGCCCCCTGCGGCGCGGTGCGCACCCACAGGTTCAGCGGCGGGTTCGCGCCGAGCCGCCGCGCGAGGCGGCCGAGCGCGTCGTGCAGCAGCGCGGCGCCCGTCGGCCCGTCGTCCTCGAAGCGCGCGCGCGGCCGACGCGGCACGATCATCAGCTGGTAGGGCAGCCGCGAGCCGTACGGGGCGATCGCGACCGCCTCGTCGTCGATCGCGACGATCCGCTCTCGGCGGCGGACCTCCTCCTGCACGAGGTCCGCGAGCATGTTGCCGCCCATCGTGCGCGTCGCGTAGGCGCCGAAGCGCTCGCGTTCGCGCGCGACCGCGGCCGGCACGAAGTCGAGCGCGTAGAGCTGCGCGTGCGTGTGCGGCAGCGACGCGCCGGCCTCGCGCCGCTCGTTGACGAGCACGTGCACGTAGGCGGCGTCCGCGTGCGCGCGCATCCGCTCGCGCCACACGTCCATCGCCGCCGCCACCTGCTCGGCCGGCAGGTCGGCGAGCGCCGTGACCGACTGCGGCGCGTTGACGATCACCTCGTGCGCCCCGCGCGCCGGCTGCGCGGTGAAGAGGTCGGGGTTGGCGTCCGGCTCGGGCTCGTCGCCGTCGGGCGACAGCGCGGGGTAGAGGTTCGGCACGACGCGCACCGTCCAGCCGGGGGAGTCGGCCGCGCCGTCGCCGGGCCGGACTGCGAACACCTCCGGCGGCGTCTTGTGCTCGTTGCCCTCCGCGAACGGATCGCCGGCCGGGTCGAGCGGCGGGCTCGGATCCGCCGACAGCCCCGAGTTCGGCCGCTTCGCGCGGTCAGCCGCGACGATCGCGCGCAGGCCCGTCAGCGGGTCGACGCGCACCTCACGCAAGGCGCTTCTCCATCGCCACGTGCTCGATCCCCGCCTCCACGAACGTGCGCCCGCGCGGCTCATAGCCGGCGGCCGTGTACAGCTCGCGGGCGTACGTCTGCGCGTGCAGCACGATCCGCCTCGCGTGCGCCTCGCGCGCCTCGCGGTCGGCGGCACGCAGCAGCTGCGTCGCGATGCCCGTGCGCCGCTCGTCGGGCCCGACCGCGAGCCGGCTCAGCTGCACGGTGCGCTCGACGAACAACAGTCGGCACGTGCCGACGACGGCGCCGTCTTCGCTGCGCAGCGCCACGAGGTGGATCGCGCCCTCGTCGCGTCCGTCGATCTCCTCGCGCTTCGGCACGCCCTGCTCGACGCAGAACACGCGATGCCGCAGGTCGAGCGCGGCGGCCATCTCGGCCTCGCCGGCGACGCGGCGGACGTCGACGCCCACGACGCTCACGCCGATCCCCTCGCGTAGCGCTCGATGTCGTCCACGAGCGACGCCTCGTCGCGGTACTGCCCCTGGTGCACGAAGGCGACCTCGCCGCGACGGTCGTAGAAGACGGTCGTCGGCAGGCCTGTGCGCACGCCGATATCGCGCGCGATCTGCTCGTCGGGGTCCTCGAAGCTCGGGTACGGGACCCAGTGCTCGCGCAGAAAGGCCTCCGCCGCCGGCCGCGCGTCTCTCGGGTTGACGCCCAGGAACGCGACGCGTCTGCCGAAACGCACCGCCGCGCGTTGGAAGAGCGGCATCTCGCGCTTGCACGGATCGCACCACGAGGCCCACGCGTTCACGACGATCGGGCGGCCGCGCAGCGCGTCGACGCGCGCGTCGTAGGCGGGCTCGCCGCCGTCGAGCAGCTCGGCCGCCTGACGGTGGAGCGCCGCGAGCGGCGCAGGCGATCCCGCGAGCGCTCTGCGCGCCTCGGCGGGCGTCGGCGCGCGCACCTGCGGCTCGTCCGAGCCGCAGCCGCTCAGCAGGGGGATCAGGAGGAGAGTGCAGGCGCCCAGCACCGCGAACGTGGCGCGCATGGCGCGAAGCTTGGCATATCGCACGATTCCCCCGTCCTATCTGATTCAATGTGGCTATCCTCCTGTGTTGGACGGGGAAACGCTGGTGAGAGTTCTCCCCGTGCCCGGCACCCGCCGGACCTCCTGAGCCGCCCAGCAGCTGTACCGCGGCTCCCTCATCGCAGAGGCCACGTCCATTCACAGGGAACCCCTGCAAGCCGTCAATGGCTGACTCAACGCCCCTTCCCGACGCCGGCGCGCTCAGACGCGCGGAGCGCTTCACCCGTGAGCGATTCGTTCACGAGGGAGAGCTGCCCGAGGACGCGCTCGCGTCCGGCAGCGCTCGTCGTCGCGCGCTGGACGCGGCGCTCGCGGAGCTCGACGGCGGCGCGAAGGCGCCGTCGGTCGCCTGGCGCCGCGAGTACTCCCTGCTGCTCGGGCTCGAGCGCGTGCTGTCGGAGGACGAGCCGCGCCTCGCCGACGACACGCTGCTGAACCCGCATCAGGTCGACGCGCTGTCCGGCACGCTGACCGCGCTGATGGCCGAGGTGCAGAGCCGCAGCGCCAACGGCAACGGCAATGGCCGCGCCGTCGTGGCCGCGCCCCCGCCCGAGCCGGCCGAGCTCGCCTCCGCCGCGATCCCCGGCGAGGAGGAGCTCGAGTTCGAGGAGGGCGAGCCCGACGAGGAGCCCCAGGACTGGCAGGACGAGCCGAGCGGCGAGGATGACGACCTCCAGCTCGCGGAGCAACCGGAGGACCCGAACGCCGCCAAGCGCTTCTGGTTCGAGCACGCGACCGGCGCCGGCAAGACGGTCGCCGCGCTCGGCTTCGTCGACGCCTCACGCACCGGGGGCGTGCTGATCCTCACGCACCGGCGCAACCTCGTCGACCAGTTCCACGGCGAGCTGCGCGACCGCGGCTACGGCGACCGCATCGCCGCGCCGCTGCTCGCCGGCAAGGACAACCCGAAGGGCCCGGTCACGGTCGAGACGTACCAGTGGTTCGTCCGCAACGCCGGCGAGATCTCCGACGCCTACTCGATCGTCATCTGCGACGAGGCCCACACGGCGCTCGGCGAGAAGACCAGCGCCTCGATCCGCAGATGGCACGGCCCCGTCTTCATCGGCATGACGGCAACAGGCGCGCTGATCGCGCGCCACGTGACCGACCTGTTCCCGACGCAGACGTCGCGCTTCGACCTCGCGCAGGCGGCGCGCCGCGGCGTGATCTCCCCGTTGCGCTGCATCCGCATCCCGCCGGGGCCCGGCGTCCGGACGATCGCGAAGGTTCCCTTGCGTCGCGGCGAGGTCGACACCGAGTTCGACCAGGACATGCTGGCCGAGCTGCTGGACCAGCTGCCGTTCAATCTCGCGATCGCGGACCTCTACAGAACGCGCTTCAACGGGGTGCCGGGCGTCGTCTACACCGCCGGCGTGCGGCATGCGTACAACGTCGCGCAGGCGTTTCGGGACCTCGGCATGAGAGCGCAGGCGGTCTCCGGCGAGACGCCCAAGCGCGAGCTGGCGCGGATCCTCGCCGAGTACGAGCGCGGCACGATCGACGTCTTGATCAACGCCCAGCTCCTGGCAGAGGGTTGGAACAGCCCTCGCGCGACCGTCTGCATGCACCTTGCGCCGACCGCCTCGAAGCGCATCTATCAGCAGCGCGTCGGCCGTGTCACGCGCCGCCATCCGGGCAAGGAGGCCGGCGTGGTGATCGACTTCGTCCACCCGGCGACGAGGCACGACGATCCGGTCGTGACGCTCCACTCGCTGCTCGACCGCGACGTCTACCGCGGCGGCGCGATCGTCGTCGGCCCGGTGCGCCGCGGCCGTGGTCGGCGCGTGCGCGTGGAGCGGCGCGTGCTGCCGGTGACGCCCGATCCCGACCGGCGGGCGGAGGTCTTCGAGCGTGAGCTGTGGCGGATCGCCGTCGAGCACCTCGACTACGGCGAGCAGCACGTGTGGGCGGCGCTGGCCGGCGCGCGCGTGGCGCCGAACGGCTGGCGGCGCGCGAAGGCGATGCTGCACTTCGACCGTCAAGGCGACCTGAGGCGGCGCTTCCTGATCACCGCCGTCGAGCGCAACCGCAACGCGCAGTTGCGCCTGCGTGCGCTGCAGGAGATCGCAGCGGCGCGCGACGCGGAGGCGTTCGACACGGCGATCGACTTGATGGCCACCTGGCCGCGCGACGAGCGCCGCGAGGGCGTCAAGGTCATGCTGCAGGCGCTGGCCGAGAAGCGCATCGGCCGTAGGGATCAGGCGAACGCGTGGATCTGGCGGATGGCCGAGTACACGCGCGAGGTCCACGAGGAGTACGCGGTGCAGCGCTGGCCCGAGACCAAGCGGC
>DATHEP010000121.1:0-4537 GCA_035318525.1 Conexibacter sp. | reverse complement strand
CTGATCGGGGCGATCCGCACGGTGTCCGAGGGGCGTACCTTCCTGAACTCACGCACCCAGCAGACGCTGATGCGCCAGTGGCTCGAGGACGGGCGCACCTCGCCGGAGGAGGACCTGACCCCGCGCGAGCTGGAGGTGGTCAAGCTGATCGCCGAGGCCTACACCAACAAGCAGATCGCCGATGCGCTGAAGCTGTCGGAGAAGACCGTGGAATCCCACCGCGGCAACGTGCTGGCCAAGCTGGGCATGCGCGACCGCGTGGAGCTCGTGCGCTACGCGATCAGGCGCGGGCTGGTCGAGGCGTAGCCGGCGCTCAGGCGCCGCGGGCGCGCAGCAGCGCCGCGTAGCCGTGCGGGACGAGGCGGTCGTCCGCGATCGCGAGCGCCTCGCGCAGCGTCGCGATCCGCTCGTGCTCCAGCGTCAGGTCGGACGCGGGCGGTGCGACCGCCTCGAGCTCGACGAACGCCCCGAGCCCGTCGACGCGGTCGAGGTGGATCCGCACGTCGTTCCACAGGAACAGCCTGCGCCGCTTGACGACCACGCACTCCACGCCGAGCGCGGCCTCCAGGGCGACGTGGGTCGCAGCGCCGTCCGCGACCTCCGCGATCCGGTAGCGGCTCTCGCGCTGCTCGGGACGGTCGGCGCGCGCGTAGTGGATCAGGTGCGGACGGCCCGGCTCCTGCTCGCGCAGCTTCAAGCGGCCGCTCGCGACCGCGTAGTACGTGTCGCGCTGCCACAGCTCGCCCTCGTCGCTCGCGCCGAGCGCACGGCACACGCCGAGCGAGCGGGCGGGGTCCGGGTCGGTCGCCTTCAGCTCGACGTTCCGGCGCGCTTCGGTCACGGTGGGCGATCATCGCAGTGCCCGTACCCTGTCTGCGGTGCCCGCCCGTCTGCGCCTCACGCTCGTCGTCGCCACGGCATGCCTCGTCGCCGCACTCGCCGCCGTCGTGCTGCTCGGCGACGACGACGGATCGAGGGCCGCCGGCGCCGACCCGAGCGGCTTCCACGGCGCGCTGCGCCCGCCCGAGGCGCCCGCCCCGAGCTTCCGCCTGCACGACCAGGACGGAACTGTCGCGACGATGCGGGAGTACCACGGCCGGACGGTCGTCGTCACGTTCCTCTACTCGACGTGCGAGGACACCTGCCCGCTGACCGCGCAGCAGATCCGCGGCGCGCTCGACGACCTCGGCGCGCAGGCGCCGCCGGTGCTCGCGGTCAGCGTCGACCCGCGCGGCGACACGCCGCTGCACGTGAGGCGCTTCCTCGTCAAGCAGCGGTTGAGCGGACGGATGCGCTTCCTGATCGGGACGCGCGCGGAGCTCGAGCCGGTCTGGCGCGCGTACGGGATCAAGCCGCAGGGCGAGGGCTTCGAGCACACGGCCTCGACGGTTGTCGTCGACGGCGACGGCCGGCAGCGGCTCGGCTATCTCACGGACCAGCTGACGCCGGAGGGGCTGGCGGATGATCTGCGCGCGCTCTCCGGGACCGACGACGCTCCCGCAGCACGCTGAAGGCGAGCGCCCCGCCCAGCAGCAGGGCAGGCGCGGCGTAGACGAGCGAGACGAGCCAGTGGCCGGCGTGCGCGAGCACGAGCATGCCCTGGAGGCTACCCTTGCCGGCCGATGCGCCCCCCCGCCGAGTTCGAGCTCGCCGCGCCGCCGTTCCCCCGCCAAGCCGAGTGGGTCAACGTCGCAACGCTGCGGATGGACCAGCAGCGCGGCCGTCCGGTGCTCGTCGAGTTCTGGGACTTCTGCCGCGTCAACTCGCTGCGCACGCTGCCGTACCTGAAGGCGTGGCACGAGCGCTACGCGGAGGATGGGCTGCGCGTGGTCGGCGTCCACAGCAGCGGCTTCGAGATCTCGCGCGACGCAGACGCGATCCGCGCGGCAGTCGAGCGCTTCGGGATCGAGTACCCGGTGCTGATCGACGCCGAGTTGGAGACGTGGGACGCCTACGGCATCCAGGGCTGGCCGAGCCGCTACCTGTGGGACGGCGGGGGCCGACTGGTCGACTTCCACCTGGGCGAGGGCGGCTACGAGGAGGCCGAGCGCGCGATCCAGGCGCTGCTCGGCGTCGAGTGCGAGCCGCTGGCGCCCGTGCGGCCCGAGGACGCGCCGGGCGTGCTGCTGGAGGCGCAGACGGAGGACCAGCCGGGGGCGTACAGCGGGCCCTACGAGGCGTGCGGCGTGTGGGCGGTGCTGTCGGGCGCGGGAACCGTGCGCGCGAACGACCGCGAGGTCGCCGTGACGCATCCCGGCGCCTACCCCCTGGTCGAGCACAACCGCCATACCGCCGGCGTGCTCGACCTGCAGGTCGGCGACGGCGTCACGTGCCACGCCGTCTGCTTCACGCCTGGCCTCGCGTGATCTCGGCGCATCCGGCAGACGCCGATCTTCACGCGAGCGCGCTAGCGAGCTCGGCGTGGCCGAGCCCCTCCAGCACGCGCACGGCGACCGGCGGCCCGGTCGCCTCGACGCGCAGCGCGACGCCGGGCCAGTACGGGCTCTCGTACGGCGTCGAGCCGAGGAACTGGCGCTCGTAGACCCAGCAGCCGCTGTTGTGCAGCCGCACGCCACGCGGGGTCGTCCAGTCGGCGGACGGGTCGGCGGGTCGTGGCCCGGCGCGGTGGCTGTGGCCGAACAGCACGTGCGTCGCGTCGACTCCGAGCAGGTCGACCGCCTCGGCCATCGCGCGCACGCCGGCGCGCGCCAGTTCCGCGCCCGAGATGTCGGCTCTGACCGGCCCGAGGCCGGCGCGGTTGACGGCCGCGACGGAGAGCGGGAAGAGCGCTGCCAGCGCGCGGCGGCGCAGCGGGCGGTGCCCGTCCCCGCCGGCGAGCGTGCGCCACGCCCGCACCGAGACGCCGTGCGTGCCGGTCGCGTCCTCGTCGGCGTGCTGCGCGAGCGTGTACGACCAGGCGTAGATCGGCGCGAGCGCCGCCTCGTAGTCGTCCGGGACGGCGGCGCCATCCGGCAGGGCTCCGACGATCCGGCCCATCGCCCCCGCGCTCAGGCGCTCGAGCGTCGGCACCGTGATGTGGCGGTCCATGTAGTGCCCATGCATCGCGTAGACGTCGTCGCGCAGCCACACGCCCGGATACGCGAGCGTCAGCCGCGCGGGCGCGGCTGCCTCGGCCAGCGCGACGACCACGTCGCTCGGCTCCCACGTCGCCGTCTCGGCGAGCGCGAGCGGCGCCGGCGCCCCGTCACGATGGCGGCGCTCGAGCCACGGCGAGACGAGTGCGTGGTCGTGGTTGCCTGGCACGATCACGATTTCGCCGTCGGCGCCGAGCGCCGCTCCGGCCTCCCTGAAGAACGGGCGCGCCGCGGCGATCGCCTCGCGTGCCGGCCCCTGTCGCAGCTCGAGCGCGTCGCCGAGCAGGACGAGGCGCTGCACGCCGTCGAGCGCCTCGACGAGCAGGGCGCGCAACTGTGGATGACGCAGCAGGTCGGATCGCGCGCGCGATCCGAGGTGGAGGTCGGAGACGACGAGCGTGCTCAGGGCGCGGGCGGCGGGCGGAGGTGGTCGCTCAGGCGGTCTGCGCCGCCAGCGCCTGGCGGATCGTCTTCGGGAGCATGAAGCGCACGTCCTCCTGGATCACTTCCAGCTCCTCGACGTGCTCGGTGCCGCGCGCGCGGAAGAAGGCGACGAGCCGCTGCACGAGCTCCTCGGGCGCGCTCGCGCCGCTCGTGATGCCGACGACGCGCCTGCCCTCCAGCCACGACTCCTCGACCTGGCCTTCGTGGTCGATCAGGTAGGCGTCGGTGCCGAGGTCGCGCGTGACGTCGACGAGCCGCTGCGAGTTCGACGAGTTCTGCGAGCCGATCACGAGCACGAGGTCGCACGCCTGCGCGAGCTGCTTGACGGCCGCCTGGCGGTTCGTCGTGGCGTAGCAGATGTCGTCCGTGCGGGGACCGACGATCGCCGGAAAGCGCTCGCGCAGCCGCAGGATGATCGCGCGCGTCTCGTCGACCGACAGCGTCGTCTGCGAGATGTACGCGACGCGCTCCGGGTCGTCGACCTCCAGCCGGTCGACGTCGTCCTCGGTCTCGATCAGCACGATGTGGTCGGGCGCCTCCCCCATCGTCCCCTCAACCTCCTCGTGCCCTTCGTGGCCGACGAGCACGATCGTGTAGCCGTCGGCGGCGAATCTCTTCGCCTCGACGTGCACCTTGGTGACGAGCGGGCAGGTCGCGTCGATCGTGCGCAGCTCGCGCGCGGCGGCGTTCGCGTGGACGCTCGGCGCGACGCCGTGGGCGGAGAAGACGACGGTCGAGCCCTCCGGCACCTCCGTCTCCTGGTCGACGAAGATCGCGCCGCGCGCGCGCAGCTGCTCGACGACGTGCTTGTTGTGCACGATCTCCTTGCGGACGTAGACCGGCGCGCCGTGCAGGTCGAGCGCGCGCTCGACCGTCTGCACGGCCCGGTCGACGCCGGCGCAGTAGCCGCGCGGCGAGGCGAGCAGGATCTTCTCGGGTGCGTGCACCATGGCCTTGCCACAGTGTAGGGGGCACCGGATCGCGCGAAGGACGCGTTG
>DATHEP010000120.1:0-3186 GCA_035318525.1 Conexibacter sp. | reverse complement strand
ACCATGCTGATGTCGTTCTCGGATCCCTCGTCGGCGATCAGCGTCGGCGGCGGATTCCTGCTCGTAGCCGATGACGAGTCTTCCGAAATCAAGCTGTTCGACACGCGCACGTCCGGGCGCGAGAAGGCCTCGTTCAGGGTCGAGACCGAGACCAACGAGATCGACTACGAGTCCGCGGCGCGCAAGGGCGACACGGTGTACTGGCTGGGCTCGCACGGCAACGACAAGGACGGTGCCCTCGCACCGTCCCGCACCAAGCTGTTCGCGTCGACGCTGACGGGCACGGGCGCGAGCGCGAAGCTCGCGCCGAAAGGCGTCAAGTACGAGAACCTGCGCGCCGACCTCGTCGCCTGGGATCGGGAGAACGGCGATCGCCTCGGCTTCTTCGCCGGCACGCAGGACGGCGTCCGCCCCGAATCGATCAACGGGTTCAACATCGAGGGCGCCGAGTTCTCGCCCGACGACAGCGAGCTCTACCTCGGGCTCCGGGCGCCGCTCGTGCCGGCGGTCGCCGGCGGCGAGGCGGTCGTCGTGCCGCTGAAGAACATCGAGGAGCTGACCACGGCACCGGCGGGTGAGGACACCCGCAAGGCCGAGTTCGACGAGCCGATCCTGCTCGACCTCGAAGGCCAGAGCATCCGCGACATGCGCAAGAACGCCGCCGGCGAGTACCTGATCGTCAGCGGCGAGGTGCAGACCCTGACCCCGAGCGCCCAGGGGCAGATCCTCTGGACCTGGGACGGTGAGCCGGCGAGCCAGCCGGTGAAGCTCGCCACGCAACTCCCCGCCGACGTCGGGGCCAGCAGCCCGGCGGGCTTCTGGGAGACGATCGGCGAGATGCCGTCCCCGCTGGCGTCCGGCGAGCCGCTCGGCATGGTCATGGATCAGGGCGACGACGCCTTCTACGGCCTGTCGGGGGCGAACAAGAAGCAGGAAATCTGGCTGCGCAAGTCGCGGCACGACGTCGTGACGATCGCCCCGCCGGCGACCACGCAGTTCGCGGTCACCGATCTCGGCACGTTCCCTGACCAGCCGGCGAACACGATCGGGTCGCCGCGCACGGTGACCGTCACCAACGACAGCATCACGGGCCTGAACCGCGTCTCGCTGACCCGGGCCCGGGTGATCGGCGCCGACAGCGTCTCGCGGAGCGACTTCCTCGTCAGCCTCGACGACTGCTCCGGTGAGACGCTGGAGAAGGGCGAGTCGTGCGAGATCAGCGTGCGGTACGCGCCGTCGCGGACGGCCACGACGTCGACCGCGGAGCTCGAGATCTCCGGCAACATCCCGGGCGGCACCACGACCATCCCGCTGACCGGGACGTCGACCGACCTGCCCAAGGGCGAGGACGGTGCGGACGGCACTGACGGTGCTGACGGTCAGACCGGCCCGCAGGGTGCGGACGGCGCGGACGGCCAGAACGGCCCGCAGGGCGCGGATGGCCCGAAGGGCGATACCGGTGCGGCGGGCGCGAAGGGCGACAAGGGCAACGCCGGTCCGGCGGGGCGCGACGGAACGTTCGCCTTCGTGGCGGCCCGGGAGTCCGCGACGCAAGCGCGGCGCGGCCGCACCGTGACGCTGTCGTTCAGCGTCCACAACGGCACGTCGGCGCGGGCGAAGTCGCTGAGCCTGAAGGCGCTCTCGCCGAAGTCGCTCAAGGCGTCGGGTCTGCACGCGAGCGGCCTAAAGGCCTTGGACGCCGGCGACTCGCGGACGATCCGGCTGTCGTTCCGGGTCGGCTGGACGGCGAAGCTCGGCATGCAGAAGGTGCGCGTCCAGCTCAAGGTCGATGGCCGGACCGTGACGCGGGCGGTCAGCGTGAAGGTCACGCGCTAGCGCGTCAGTGACGCGGCCCGGGGGATCCTTGATCTCCCGGTGAGCCCGAGAGCTACGAGGTCGCGCGTGCTGCGCGCGACCTCGTAGACGTCCTCGAACCGCGTGCAGATCTCCGCCCTGAAGCTGGCGTCGGCCGCGGGAAGACGCTGCGGCCGCGGGAAGACGCTGCGGTGGATTTGTGGTGGAAGCGACCACCGAACAGCCCCGAAAGCCCCCGAACCGAGGTCCGCGAAGAGCCGCAATCTGCGGGCTCTTCGCCCCTGTTCGCGTCCCTTCGCGGGCCTCCAACCAATCGGGGCGCCCGGATTTGAACCGGGGACCTCACCGACCCGAACGGTGCGCGCTACCAGGCTGCGCCACGCCCCGAGAGCGGTGATTATCCCAGAGCACACGCTTGGAGGCGGGGCCCCTACCGCCACTACTGCCGCTACTTTGCGCTGTGCACCGGTTCCCAGCAAAGGCAAATGGCTCGCAAACTCCCTCTTCTCGCCGCGCTACTCGCGATGGCGCTGTTCCCGTCGGCGGCAGCCGCGTACCTGCCGCCGGGCTTCGTCGGCATCTCTCCCCAGGGCCCGTCGAGCAGCGAGGACTTCACGCTGATGAAGGAAGCGGGGATTAAGAGCCTGCGCCTGCCGCTCTACTGGCTGGGGGCGCAGCCCCACAGCCCGCTCGAGGCGGTGCCCGACTGGACGGCCTTCGACCGCGACGTCGAGCTGGCCGCCGAGTCCGGGATGCGGGTGATGCCGTTCGTCTGGGGAACGCCGGACTGGGTGGCCCCGCAGGTGATCGACATGCCGGTCCGCAGCACCTGGCAGCGCTGGGCGTGGTCCAACTTCCTGCGCGCCGCCGCCACCCGCTATGGCCCCGGTGGCGCCTTCTGGAACGAAGAGGAGTTCGAAGACCTCCCCTACCTGCCGGTCCGCAAGTGGGAGATCTGGAACGAGCAGAACATCGTCACCTTCGCCGACGACCCGGACCCGCGGCGGTTTGCGACCCTGATGCGGATCTCGGGCCGGGTCCTGCACCGTGTCGACGGCGGCGCCACGGTGATCTTCGGCGGCATGTTCGGGCGACCGCTCCAGGTTCCGCCCAACGTCGCCTCCGGCGACTTCCTGGCGCGCTTCTACGCGGCGGGGGACGTGAAGCGCTACTTCGACGGTGTCGCCCTCCACCCCTACGTCGCCGACGCCCGCGCGATGGGCAGCCAGATCGAGAACCTGCGCCGGATCATGAAGCTGCACGGCGACGCTCGCACGCCGATCTACGTCACCGAGCTGGGCTGGGGCTCCGCGGGCGGCCCGACCCGCTGGCAGCGCGGCCTCTACGGCCAGGCGAACCAGCTGACGCGGT
>DATHEP010000119.1:0-3364 GCA_035318525.1 Conexibacter sp. | reverse complement strand
CTCGTGCTCGCGCATCAGCGCGTCGAGGCGCGCCGCGTCGACTCCGAAGGCGACGTGCAGCACGTCGAACGCGTGCTTGGACGGCGTCAGCAGTCGCTCGCGGTGCTCCGTCGAGCGGCCCACGAACATCACGCGCGGCCGCCCCTCGGCCGGCGCGGGACCGGCGAAGAAGCGGTCGTCGACCGGCAGCGGCAGCGAGCGCCACACCGGCAGAACTTCCTCCGCCGCAGGGACGATCTTCGGGTCGAACGCGACGATGCGGTCGAAGTTGCCCGGGTCGACGCTCCGCAACTGGCCGAGCCGCTGGCTGAGGTCGCGGTGCAGGAGCCCGCCGGCGCGCGGCAGCGGCTCCGTCAGGAACCCGACCGTCGCCGCCGGCAGGTCGGCGAAGAAGCCCGCGGGGACGATCTCGGGCCGGAAGACGAGCACAACGTGCGGGCGCCAGGCGCGCAGCTCCGCGAGCATCCGCTCGGCGTCGCCGCCCTGGCGGAACTCGACAAAGCGGGTCGTCAGCCCGCCCGCGTCGTGCATCAGCGCGCACGCCTCGAAGAAGGTCCCCTGCCCGACGAATGCGACGCGCAGCGGCGCGCCGGCCGGGGGCGTCGGGTATGGCAGCTGCCCGCGGGAGAAGGTGAGAGGCATCTGGCGCAGTAGATTACGGTGCCGACACCCGGCCCCAACCTCCCCGCCGCCGCATGCCCGACTGGCAAGAGCGCATCACCCGAGAGACCGCCCCCGCGATCCGCGTCGAGCACGACCTCCGCTACGCGGCGGCCGCGCCGGTCGTCCACGCGAGCGCCGCCTGGTGCGACCTCGGCTGCGGCAGCGGCCTCGGCGCCGCCGGCGGGCTCGGCACGCCCTACGAGGGCACGGCGCTGCTGGTGGACGTCGACGCGGCGGCGATCGCGGAGGCAGGGCGCGTGATCGCCGCGCGCGAGCTGATCGCCGTGACAGCGGACCTGACGGACCCGGAGCAGCTGGCACAGGTGCGGACGCGGCTGATGGAGGCCGCGCCGGACGGCCGCCGCTGCGTCACCTGCTTCGAGGTGATCGAGCACCTGTCGACGTTCGCGCCGCTCGTAGAGCTGCTCGTCGCGCTGGCGCAGGACGCCGACTGCAGCGTCGTCGCGAGCGTGCCCAACGATGCCTTCTGGGCGATCGAGAGCCCGCACCACCGCACCACCTGGGGCGAGGGCGCGGTCGCCGAGCTGCGCAGCCTGCTGCCGGAGGACCACGTGCTCGTCCACCAGGTCGCGCTCGAGGGCTCCGCGCTCGTGCGCGCGGGTGAGGAGGCGACCGAGGTCGCTTCGATCGCGATCGGAAACGGCGTGCCGACCCACTTCGTGCTCGCCTTCGGGCCGCGCGTCAAGGCGCTGGCGGCGGGCCCGCGCGTCGTCCAGGCCGACCTCGGGGAGCAGCGGCGCTGGGAGCGTCAGCGCGAGAGCGACCTCCACTACGCGCAGGAGGCGCTCGCGCGGCTGGAGCGCGCGCGAGACGCGCCGGCCGACGCGCCGCCCGACCCGGCGGACAACGCCGCGTGAAGCTCGCCTTCCTGCTGAACGACCTGCAGCTGTCCGGCGGCGTCGGCGTCGCGGTGCGCCACGCGCGCGAGCTGGCGAGCCGCCATGGCCACGACGTGACGCTCGTGCTGACGCACGAGCAGGAACTGGCGCCGTGGCAGTTCGACGGCCTCGCCCACCTGCGCGTGGAGGGGCTCGCGGAGGCCCGCGCGGAGCGCTTCGACGTCGCGATCTCGACCTGGTGGGAGACGGCCTTCTCGCTGTTCGAGCTGCAGGCCGACCGCTACGCCGCGTTCGTGCAGAGCCTCGAGGACCGCTTCTACTCGCCCGGCACGCCCGAGCGCTCGCTCGCGGCGGTGACGCAGGGACTGCCGGTCGCCGTCGTGACGGAGGCGCGCTGGATCGCCGACACGCTCGCGCAGCTGCGACCGGAGACGCCGTGCCGCTTCGTCCGCAACGGCATCGACAAGAAGGTCTTCGCCTCCCCCGAACGCCTCGAGGCGCGGCGCGACGAGCCGCTCCGGATCGTCGTCGAGGGCAACCCCGACGTGTGGTTCAAGGGCGTGCACGAGTCGCTCGCCGCGGTCGACCACATGACCGAGCCGCACCACCTGACGCTCGTGACCGGGACGCGCGGCCACTGCAGGGAGGAGATCGCCGACGAGGTCGTCGGCCCGCTCACGCAGCCGGAGATGGCGCGCCTGTACGCGGACAGCGACGTGGTCCTGAAGCTGTCGCGCGTGGAGGGCATGTACGGACCGCCGCTGGAGGGCTTCCACATGGGCGCGACGTGCGTGACGACGCCGGTCACCGGCCACGAGGAGTACGTCGAACACGGCTGGAACGCGCTCGTCGTCGACTGGGACGACCCGCGCGGGACGGCGCGCCAGCTCGACCTGCTCGCGCGCGACCGCCGGCTGCTGCACTTCCTGCGCTCGAACGCGCTCGCGACCGCACGCGGCTGGCCGTCGTGGGAGCAGGCCGGGACGTTCATGGCAGCCGCGCTCACGGCGATCCAGCGTGCGCCGGCGCCGGCCGCCGCGGGCGCACGCCAGCTGATGGCCGACGCGCGCGTGGAGCTGGAGCTGCACCGCGGCCACATCCACGAGCGCAACGAGCTGCGCCGCTTTGCCCGTCCCGTCCAGCGGCTCAAGCGGCTGCCGGGCATGGAGCGCCTGCTGCGCGCACGCCACAAGCCGCTCGTCCGCCGCCTCCTGCGTCCCCTGCGGCCGCTCAAGCGGCGCCTGCTGGGCTAGGGCGGCGGCGATGCCCGCGCGCCGCACGCTCGCTGCACGCGCCGTCGGCCGCCTGCGCCGCCACCGGCGCACGCGGGCGCTGTCGCCCGGCGTCGCCGCGTTCGCGAGCGTCGACCGCCTGCTCCGCGAGGGCGCGGCACCCCTCGCAGCCGCCACGGCGGGCGACGCCGAGCGCAAGCGGCTCGAGGTCGCCGTCGTGATCCCCTGGTACCCGCCCGGCAGCGGCGGCCACGCCACGATCTTCAACCTCGTGCGCGGGCTGGAGGCGGCGGGGCACGCCTGCTCGATCTGGCTCGACGATCCCGAGGGACGGCACGCGCAGCTGAGCGAGGCGCAGGTCGCGGGCGAGCTGCGCGAGCTGTTCGGCGGCTGCGACGGACCGATCCACAGCGGCTTCGCGCGCTGGGAGGGCGCCGACATCGCGCTCGCGACGAGCTGGCCGACCGCCTACCGCGCGCAACTGCTGCCCGGCTGCCGCGCGCGCGCCTACCTCGTGCAAGACCACGAGCCGGAGTTCCACCCGACCTCGGCCGAGTCGGAGTGGGCCGCCGCCACCTACCGCGCCGGGCTCCACTGCATCGCCGCCAG
>DATHEP010000118.1:0-5628 GCA_035318525.1 Conexibacter sp. | reverse complement strand
AGGCGCTCGTCCTCGTTCGCCGGGCCACGGCCGAGGCCGGGGAAGTGCTTCGCGGTCGCGAGCACGCCGCCGGCCGCCAGCCCGTCCGCGAACGCCCCGGCGTAGCGCCCTACGGCCGCCGGCGTAGCGCCGAACGCGCGCCCGGTCGCGCGCTGGTAGGAGCCGGGCAGCCCGAGGTCGACGACGGGCGCGAGGTTCACGTTGACACCGGCGTCGCGCAGGTTGCGCGCCGTCGCGACGCCCTCGGCGCGCACCACCGCCGTGCTGCCGGTCGCCCCCATGCCCGCCGCAGAGCGCGACGGGGCGCCGGGCAGGCGCTTCACAAGCCCGCCCTCCTGGTCGATCATCACGAGCAGCGGCTTGTCGCGCAGCGCGCGCGGGCCGCGGCGGCGCTCCGCTTGCAGGCGCAGGGTGAGCGCCTGCAGTTGGCCGCGCGACGCGACGTTGCGACCGAAGAGGATCACGCCGGCGACCTCGCCGCGGCGCACGCGGGTCGCGAGCGTCTCGGGCACGGTCGTGCCGGGCAGCGAGACGATCATCCGCTGGCCGACGGCCTGCTCCAGCGTCAGACCGGCGGCCGGCGACGGCGCAAGCGCGGCAACCGCGAGGGCGAGCAGCGACGCGACCATGCGCGGCGGCGCCTGACGGGCTAGCGGGCGGCCGCGCGCTTCGCGGCCGGTCTTCTGGCCGCCGGCTTCGCGCCGTCGGCAGCCGACTCGGCTCTCGCCGCCGGCTCCTCTGCAGATCTCGCCGCCGACTTGGCTCTCGCCACCGGCGCGGGTCTCGCAGCCGGAGCAGCTCTGGCGGCCGGCTCCTTGGCAGGTCTCGCGGCAGGCTCAGCTCTCGCGGCCGGCTCAGCTCTCGCAGCCGCAGGTCTCGCGGCAGGCTCAGCTCTCGCCGCCGGCTCAGCTCTCCCAGCCGGCTCCTCGGCGGGTCTCGCAGCAGGCTCAGCTCTCGCCGCCGGCTCAGCTCTCGCTGCCGGCTCCGCAGCAGGTCTCGCCTCAGCCGCAGCAGGTCTCGCCTCGGCGGCCTCCGGCGCAGCGCTGACCTCGGCGGCGTCCGCCGGCGCCTGCTCGGGCTGTCTCTCCGGCCCGCCCTCGGCCAGCGCGACCTTCGACGGCCCCAGCATCATCGTCATGTTGCGGCCGTCCTGGATCGGACGCTGCTCGACGACGGCCAGCTCCGCGAGCTCTTCGGCGAGTCTCTCCAGCAGCATCTGACCGCGCTCCGGGTGCGTCACCTCGCGCCCGCGGAACATGATCGTGATCTTGACCTTGTCCTTGTGCTTGAGGAAGCGGGTGACGTGCCCCTTCTTCGTGTCGTAGTCGTGCTGCGCGATCTTCGGGCGGAACTTGATCTCGCGGATCGTGATCTGCTGCTGGTGCTTGCGCGCGGCCTTCTGCTTCTGCGCGAGCTCGTACTTGTACTTCGAGTAGTCGAGCACGCGGCAGACGGGCGGACGCGCCTCGGGGGCCACCTCGACGAGGTCGAGGTCGCGTTCCTGGGCGTACTTGAGCGCGTCAGGCGTCTTGAGGATGCCGACCTGCTGGCCCTCGTCGTCGATGAGCCGCACCTCGGGAACGCGGATGCGCTCGTTGATGCGCGTCGTGTCCCGCTCTGGCGGGCGCCGGTCGAATCGTCGCGGAACCGGCACTTAGCTGGCGGCGTGGTGGCGCGTCAAGCGGGGTTGCGCGAGATGGTGGACGGACGAATCATCAACGTTCGGCGAGTATAGCGGCGTACGGCGCGACGGCGCCCGGGTGGCCGAAACGGCGTCAACCGGCCCGCGCCGCGGTCTGCTCGGCGATGCGCTCGGCGAGCTCGGCGACCGGCACGCCTCTTGCCTCCTCGCCGCCGTGCTCGCGCACCGACACGGTCCCCGACTCGGCCTCCGCGTCGCCGACCACGAGCATGTAGGGAACCTTGCGAAGCTCGGCGTCGCGGACCTTGCGCCCGACCGACTCGGTGCGCTCGTCCAGCTCGACGCGCACGCCGGCACGCCGCAGCGTCTCGACCACCTCGCCCCCGTACCCGTTGTGCCGGTCGGCGATCGGCAGCACGAGCGCCTGCACCGGCGCGAGCCACACCGGGAAGCGACCCGCGAGATGCTCGATCAGGATGCCGACGAAGCGCTCGTAGGAGCCGAACGCGGCGCGGTGGATCATCACCGGCCGATGCTCGGCGTCGTCGGCGCCTGTGTAGACGAGGTCGAAGCGCTCCGGCATCGAGTAGTCGAGCTGCACCGTGCCAAGCTGCCAGGAGCGGCCGAGCGAGTCCTTCACGTGGTAGTCGATCTTCGGGCCGTAGAAGGCGCCGTCGCCCTCGTTCAGCTCGTAGTCGAGCCCCTTGGCCTCCAGCGCGAGCCGCAGCTTCTCCTCCGCGCGGTCCCACATCTCATCGCTGCCGATGCGCTGCTCGGGCCGCGTCGACAGCTCCAAGTGGACGTCGAAGCCGAACAGCCCGAGCGTCGAGAAGGCGAAGTCGAGGCAGCCGATCACCTCGTCCTGCACCTGCTCCTCGGTGCAGAAGATGTGGGCGTCGTCCTGCGTGAAGTGCCGCACGCGCAGCAGGCCGTGCAGGGTGCCCGACGGCTCGTTGCGATGCAGCAGGCCGGGCTCCGAGTAGCGGATCGGAAGCTCTCTGTAGGAGTGGCGCTCGCTCGCGAACAGGTGCGCGTGCCCGGGGCAGTTCATCGGCTTGACCGCCATGTCGCGGTCCTCAGCGCTCGTGACGAACATGTTCTCGCGGTACTTGCCCCAGTGGCCCGACGTCTTCCACAGCTCGCTGTCGAAGATCTGCGGCGTCTTGACCTCTGAGTACCCGTGAAGCTCGCCCATCTCGCGGCTGAGCGCGACCAGCTCGTTCCACACGCGCGTGCCGTTCGGCAGCCAGAAGGCAGCGCCGGGCGCAACCGGCGAGAAGCGGAACAGACCCAGCTCGGCGCCAAGCTTGCGGTGGTCGCGTGCCTTCGCCTCCTCCAGCCGCTCGAGGTGCTCCGCCAGCTCCTCCTTCGAGAAGAAGGCGGTGCCGTAGATGCGCGTGAGCATCGTGCGGCTCGCGTCGCCGCGCCAGTAGGCGCCCGCGACCGACTGCAGCTTGAACGCCTTGATCCGCTTCGTGCTCGGGCCATGCGGGCCGCGACAGAGGTCGGTGAAGGGACCGTTCGTGTAGAGCGAGACGGTTCTCACGCCCTCTCTGTGGACGAGGTCCTCGATCAGCTCGACCTTGTACGGCTGGTCCTGGCGCACGAAGCGCTCGAGCGCCTCCCCCACCGACACGTCCTCGCGCGCGAAGCGCTCGTCGGCCTTGATGTGCTCGCGCATCGTCGCCTCGATGCGCTCGAAGTCCGCGTCGGAGATCGCGACCCCGTCGGGGAACTCGAAGTCGTAGTAGAAGCCGTTCTCGATCGGCGGCCCGATCGAGATCTTCACGCCGGGATAGAGGTCCATGACTGCGGCAGCGAGCACGTGCGCGGTGTCGTGGCGCAGCAGCTCGAGCGCCTCCGGGCTCTTCTGCGTGACGATCTCCAGCCGCGCCCCGTCGTGCAGCGGGCCCGCGAGGTCGCGGAGCTCGCCGTCGACCTTCACCGCGAGCGCCGCGCGCGCGAGGCCGGCGCCGATCGCAGCGGCCGCGTCGGCGCCGGTGGCGCCGCCGTCGAGCTGCAGCTCTGTGTCGTCGGGCAGGCGGATCTGCATCGAGCCGCATCCTAGGGGACCGGGGGCTGTCCCCACCCCCGGCCGGTGCCTGCCCGCACCCCGAGACGCCCGCCGCCCGCATGGGCGCGGCGGCGCTCGGTTGGGAGCCTGCCAGACAGGTCAAAACGACACGTCGAGGGGACGGACGACATGGCACCGAGCAACTTCGCCGCACGCGCAGGGCGCTGGAGCGCCCGCCACCGCAAGGCGGCAGTACTGGCATGGATCGCGTTCGTCTTCGCGGCGTTCGCAGTCGGCAACGTGGCAGTCGGCTCGAAGGAGATGAGCGACCGCGACGACGGCGTCGGCGAGTCCGGCCGCGCCGAGCAGATCCTCTACGACTCGTTCCCGCAGCGGGCTGACGAGACGGTCCTGATCGCTTCACGCGGCGGCGGGACGGACCCGCCCGGATTGAGAGCGGCGGTCGGCGACGTCGTGGAGGCGATGCAGAGACGGCCCGAGGTGGTCGAGGTCTCCTCCCCCTACGCGCCGGGCAACGCCGGCCAGGTCGCGAGAGACGGCAGCGCCGCGCTCGTGACGATGGAGCTGCGCGGCGACGAGGACGACGAGAGAGACGTCGAGCGGGTGCTGGCGACGACCGCCGCCCTCCAGAGAGCGCACCCCGACCTGCGGATCGAGCAGTTCGGCGACGCGAGCGCCGAGCAGGCGATCGGGCAGATGTTCGAGGACGACTTCAAGAAGGCCGAGTTCCTGTCGATCCCGATCACGCTCGTGATCCTCGTAGCCGCGTTCGGCGCATTCGTGGCGGCCGGCATCCCCTTGCTGCTCGCGCTGTCGAGCGTGATGGCGACGCTCGGGCTCGTGGCACTCGGCTCGCACGTCGTGCCGGTCGAGGAAAGCGTCGCGTCCGTCGTGTTGCTGATCGGCCTCGCGGTCGGCGTCGACTACACCCTCTTCTACCTGCGCCGCGAGCGCGAGGAGCGCGCCGCCGGCCGCTCCGAGCAGGCGGCGCTGGAGGCCGCGGCGGCCACGTCCGGCCGTGCCGTCCTGATCTCCGGCCTGACCGTGATGATCGCGATGGCCGGCATGTTCATCGCCGGCTCGGCCGTCTTCGTCGGGATGGCGATGGGCGCGATCCTCGTAGTGGGCGTCTCGCTGATCGCGTCGTTGACGGTGCTTCCGGCTCTGCTGTCGAAGCTCGGCGACCGCGTGGAGCGCGGACGGATCCCGATCTTGATGCGCCGCCGGACCGGCAACGCCCCCGGTGAGGGCCACGGGGCGCGCGCCTGGGGCGCCGTGATCGACGCGGTGCTGCGCCGTCCGCTCGCCTCGCTGCTCGTCGCCGGCGGCCTGCTGCTCGCGCTCTGCCTGCCGGTGCTGGGGATGCACACCGCGCTGCCGGGCACCGACACGCTGCCGCGCAGCCTCGCGGTCATGCAGACATACGACCACATCCAGGAGCACCTCCCCGGCAAGGAGATCGCGGCGACCGTCGCCGTCAAGTCCGACCAGCTGTCGACACCGGCCGGCAGAGCTGCACTCGCGGAGCTGCGCAGAGACGCGCTCGCGAGCGGCGTCGTGCACGAGCCGATCTCGATCGACGTCGCGAGAGGCGGCCGCGTCGCCGCGATCTCGCTGCCGATCGACGGCGACGGCGCTGACGAGGCCTCGCATCGATCGCTCGAGACGATCCGCGGCGAGCTGACGCCCGCGTTGCGGGCTGCGCTCCCGGGCGCGGACGTCGCCGTGACCGGCATGACCGCCGGCACGGCCGACTTCAACACGCTCATGAACGCGCGCATCGGCTGGGTCTTCGCGTTCGTGCTCACGCTCGCGTTCCTGCTGCTGCTGGTGACGTTCCGCTCGGTCGTGATCGCAGGCAAGGCGATCGCGCTGAACCTGCTGTCGGTCGGCGCGGCGTACGGCGTGCTCGTGCTCGTCTTCCAGCACGGCTGGGGCGAGTCGCTGCTCG
>DATHEP010000117.1:0-2109 GCA_035318525.1 Conexibacter sp. | reverse complement strand
CGGCTGCGGCAGCGGCGGCACGACCGTCGGCGGCGGCAACGACGCGACCGTGGGCGCAGCGACGCCGTCGGGCGCGCAGCCGGCCGCGTTCGACCCGCGCGACGCACCGCTCGGCTGCCTGCACGCGAAGGGCATCGAGTCCGTCAAGGACGCGAAGCAGACGGACAGACTGGACGTCATGCCCGCGACCGGCGGCGCCTCCATCGAGTTCGCCTCCACACCGGCCGAGGCGCAGGGCGTCCAGCTGCGCAACGGCGCGCCCGGCGCCGAGGTGATCGGCCCGCACCTGCTCACGGTCGGCCGCCTGTCGGACGACGAGCTCAGATCGATCGAGACCTGCCTCCAGGCGCAGGGCTCGAGATACTGAGCGGGGCGGACCGAGGTGTCACACCGCAACAAGCGCCTGCTGCTGCTCGTCGTCTGGGTCGTCCCGATCGCAGGCGTCGTGTGGTGGGCCACCAAGCAGCAGGCGCCGACCTTCCCCAGCTCGTTCGGCGGGATCATGGCGCTCGTCGGCGCGCTCGCGCTCTACGCCGTCGCGACGCTGATGCGCGGCGAGCGCTGGGGGCAGATCCTGTGGCGCTCGAGCGTCGACGCCACGCGCGCCGACGCGTACGCGCTCGTGCCGGTCGGCTACATGGGCAACAACGTGCTGCCGGCGCGCGGCGGCGAGCTGCTGCGCACGTTCCTGCTCGGCGGCAGAGTCGAGTCGACGAAGCGCACGATCCTCGGCACGATCGTCGCCGAGCGGGTGCTCGACGCGGTCGCGCTCGGCGTGATCCTGGTCATGCTCGCCTACGACCTGCTGCGCAGACTGCCGAAGCCGAACGAGACCGTCCTGCTGATCGGCGCCGGGCTCGTCGTGCTGGCGGTGCTGGTCGCCGCCGTCGCCTTCCTGCGCTACCGCGAGCAGCTCGTCTTCTACCTGCGCGCGCTGAAGCCGCTCGCGGAGCCGAGTCGCATGCTGCTGAGCCCGCTCGGCGGCGCGCTGCTGGTCGTCTCGCTCGCGATCTGGTGCGTCGAGGCGAGCGTGTACATCGCCGTCGGCCACGCCGTCGACATCGGCCTCAGCCTGCAGGACGGCCTCGCCGTCGTCGCCTTCACGAACGCCGCTGCGCTGATCCCGGCGGCGCCCGGTTACATCGGCACGTACGATGCCGCGGTCATCTTCGCGATGGACGCCGTCAGCACGGCGTCGAAGTCCACGATCCTGTCGTACCTGCTGTTGCTGCGCTTCGTCCTCTTCATCCCCATCACGATCGTCGGCCTGGTGCTGCTCGTGGTCCGCTACGGCGGGCTCTCGCGCATCCGCGCCGCGCGCGCGCAGGCGAGAGCCGAGACGGCGGCGACGGCGCCCGTCTGACGTGTCCGCCCACACCGCCCAACTCGACTCGTCGCCCTCGTGGCTCTCGGCGCTGCGCGAGCGGTTGACGCCGGCCGCGCGCGAGACCGCCACCAACGGCCGCGTCTACGCGATCCTCGCCGTCGTCGCGCTCGCGCTCGGCGCGCTCTCGCTGCTGTTCCCGTCGACGCCGACCTACGACCCGTGGGCGTGGATCCTGTGGGGCCGCGAGATCGCGCACCTCGACCTGCAGACGACCGGCGGGCCGTCGTGGAAGCCGTTCCCGGTGATCTTCACCACGGTCTTCTCGTTGTTCGGCGGGGCCTCGCCGGACCTGTGGCTGATCGTCGCCCGCGGTGGCGCGCTGCTGGCCGTGCTGCTCGCCTTCCGCCTTGCCTGGCGGCTGACGGGCGGCGGGGGCGTGGCCGCGGCGACGGCCGGGATCGTCGGCGCGATCGCGCTGATCATCAGCTCGCAGTTCGTGCGCACGATGGCGCTCGGCAACTCCGAGGGCCTGATGGTCGCGTTCACGCTGTGGGGGATCGAGCGCCACCTCGACGGCAAGTACCGCCAGGCGTTCGTGCTCGCCTTCCTCGCCTCCCTGCTGCGGCCCGAGATCTGGCCGTTCATGGGCGCCTACGGCCTGTGGCTGCTGCTGATCGACCGCAGAGCGCTGTGGCTCGTCGTCTCCGGCGCCGTGCTGACGCTGGCGCTGTGGTTCCTGCCGGAGTACTGGGGCTCGGGCAACTTCAACCGCGCCGCCGACC
>DATHEP010000116.1:0-5068 GCA_035318525.1 Conexibacter sp. | reverse complement strand
CGTGCGGCTGACCTCCGCCCCCCGGATAGAAGGCAGTGCGGTCGAGCTGCACGGACATGCCGTCAGCGGCCGTGACCGTGGCGGGGAAGCGGCGGCAGTACGCGTCGACCTGGTAGAGCGGCGCCTCTGCGATGCCGAGGGCATCAGACAAGGTGCACGCTCACCTCCCCCAAGCGGTCGAACGTGGCGTATGCCGCCTGCCCGGCGGCGATCGGCACGGCCCGCGCCACCGAGCCCGGCAGCACGATGTCGCCCGGCTCGAGCCGCTCGCCGCCTTGCGCCAGGATGCCGGCGAGCCAGGCCACGGCCTCGGCCGGATGGCCGAGCACCGCGTCGCCGCGCCCCCTGACGATCTCCGGCCCCAGCGCGAGGCTGACGCCGAGCTCCTCGACGCGGACATCCTCCGCGTCCTGCCAGTCGCCGATCACGGCCATCCCGGAGGAGGCGTTGTCGGCGACCGTGTCGACGATCCCGATGCGCCAGTCGGCGATGCGGCTGTCGATCAGCTCGAGCGCCGGCGCGAACGCCTGCGTCGCCTCGAGCACCTCTTCGCGCGTGACGCCCGGCCCCTGCAGGCCGCTCTTGAGCAGGAACGCTATCTCCGCCTCGACGCGCGGCTGGATGAAGCGCTCGGCGCGCAGCTGGGCGCCGCTGTTGACGACCATCGACTCGAGCAGGTAGCCGCCGTCGGGCTGGTCGACGCCCATCATCTCCTGCATCGCGGCGCTCGTCAGCCCGACCTTCCAGCCGCGCAGCTCCTCGCCGTCGGCGGTGCGCAGATGGCGGCCGATCGCCTGCACGCGGTAGGCGTCCCACAGGCCCAGCTCGGGGAAGGTCCCGCTCAGCGGCTCGATCGGCTCGCGCCGCTGCTCCGCGTGCCACAGCAGACGCGCGAGCGCCTCGTGGTGCGGGGTCATCGCGCTCGCCTCGAGCAGCGCGGCCGCAGGAGGACGCGCCGGCATCGACACCGGCGGCAGCGGCGGCACCTCCGTCCCCGGAGGCGGCACGAGCCGGCCCCCTATCAGTCCGTCCGTTGCCGGGCGCCCGACCGTGCGCATCGCCATCACGCCACCTCCTCGCGTATCTGCATCTCGATTTCGACGCGGATCTCGAGGCCTTCGCGCAGCGCAGCCGCCACCTCGAGTATCACGTCCTCCTGTCCCGCGATCACCTCGCGCTTGCCGAGCGCGAAGAAGACGTCGCGCGGATCGACGCCGAACTCCTCGGCGATCCGCCGCACCGGCCTGGAATAGCCGGAGAAGACGCCCGCGAGCCCGCTGACGATCGTGACCGAGTCGGTCGTCGGGATCGTCTGCACGAGCTCGCGCTCGGCGAGGTCCGCCGCTTCGAGCAGCTTGTAGAGCTCGATGCCCGTCTGGTGCCCGAGCCGCTGCAGCACCGCCACGAGCACCTCGAGCTGGGTGTTGCCGGCGCCCGCGCCGAAGCCGCGCGCGGTGCCGTCGAGGATCGTCGCGCCCTCGTCGACGGCGGCGATCGAGTTGGCCACGCCGAGCGAGACGTTGTCGTGGCCGTGGTAGCCGACTGCGAGCTGCGTCCCCTCGACGAGGGCCGCGACGCGGCGGCGGACGTCGTCGGTCAGCAGCGCGCCCGCGGAGTCCATCACGATCACGCCGCTGGCGCCGTAGGCCGCCATCTTGCGCGCCTCCTCGACGAGGCCGCCGACGGTCGTCATGTGGCACATCATCAGGACGCCGTGGACTGGCTTGCCCCGCTCGCGCAGGTACGTGATGTGGCGCTCGGTCAGGTCGGCCTCGGTGCAGTGCGTGCCGACGCGGAAGAGGTCGGCGCCCTCCTCGAGCGCGCCGTCGAGGTCGCGGATCGTCGCGAAGCCGGGGATCCCGAACGCCTGCAGCTTGACGTCGGTCAGCTGCTCGCGCGCGATCCGCAGCATCTCGCGGTCGCTCAGCAGCGCCTGACCGACCTGCAGCGAGGACGCGCCGAGCCCGTTGCCGTGGCCGACCTCGACGACCGGCACGCGTGCCGCGTTGGCGGCCGCGGCGTACGAGCGGATCTGATGTGCGCTCAACTGGTGCTTGACCGCGTGGTTCCCGTCACGCAGCGTCGGGTCGCTGATCAGGATCTCCGTCATCGCCCCCGTCCCCCGTTGGTGCCAGTCCAGCTCATGCGGCGACGGCCTCGTCCCCTTGCAGCGCGCGCGCCCGCTCCTCCGCCGCGGCGACGGCGGCGCACGTGATGATGTCCAGGTTGCCGGCGTAGGCGGGCAGGTAGTCGCCCACCCCCGAGATCTGCACCGTCATCGCGATGCGCCCGCCCTCGTACAGCGGCGGCACGACGAGCCGATAGCCGGGCACGTAGCGCTGCACGCGCCGCACCATCTCCTCGACCGCGGCGGTGAGCGCCGGCAGGTCGGCCTCGTCGGTCCTCGCGAAGACCGTGTTCTGCATCGTGATCGGCGGGTTCGACGGGTTGACGATCAGGATCGTCTTCGCACGCCGTACGCCGGTGAAGCGCGTGACCGCCGCCTCGGTGGTGGCGAGGTACTCGTCTATGTTGATGCGCGTCGCCGGGCCGACGGAGCGCGAGGCGCTCGTCGAGACGATCTCGACGTACTCGACGTGCGCGTGCGTGGCCGCGACGCACGCCGCGAGCGGCACGGCCGCCTGGCCGCCGCACGTGACCATGCAGAGGTTCGGCTGGTTCGCGCAGTCGGCGAGGTTGAGCGCCGGGATGCACAGCTCGCCGAGCTTCGCGGGCGTCAGGTCGATGACGGGGATCCCGAGCGGCTCCAGCAGGCGCCAGTGGCGCGTCGCGTGGGCGGCCGAGGTGGAGTCGAAGACGAGGTCGAAGTCCGCGGCGCGCTCGATGATCGCGTCGATCGAGCGGTCGGTGACCGGGACGCCGAGATCGCGCGCGGTTCTCATCCCCGCCGACTCGAGGTTGCGACCGGCGAACAGCCCGCACTCGAGCAGCGGCGAGCGCTGGACCTTGAGCAGCAGGTCGGTGCCGATGTTGCCTGTTCCGATGATCGCGACGCGCACGCTTCCCCCTTGCGACGCGGCCCTCAGGCCGCCGACCCCTCCGCCGGTTCGAGCAGGATCCCCAGGAACGGGCAGGTGTCCGTCGCCACCTCGTGCACGATCAGCCGGTGGTGCTTGCCGGCCGGGATGAGCACGGACGCGGGCGAGACGAGCTCGATGCGGTCGTCGTCGAGCTCCACGGTGAAGCGGCAGCCCGGCGTGACGCACAGGTAGATCTCGTCGTGGTCGTCGTGCACGTGCAGGTCGGCGTGCGGTGCGCCGATCAGCTGCGCCGCGTCCACGCCCGCGATGCTGAAGGGCGCGCCGGGCAGCGTCTCCGGCGTGACGAACATCGGCGTCGGCGCGTGGTGCCCGGCGAACTCCTGCGTCACCGGCAGGCCCTCCGTCACGACGACGCCGGACCGCTCCGCGACCGACACGGACATTCAGTCTCCCCCCTCGTTCGCGTACAGCAGCAGGATCGCGCCCGGCAAGCCGAGGTCGCGCACGTCGCGCCGCGACCAGCCAGCGGCCGTGAAGGCCTCGTGCCAGCCGTCCGCGTCGAGCAGCTCCTGACGCATGATCGCGTGCAGCAGCGTGAACTCCGGACGCCAGCGCTCGTCGTGCGCGCCGCTGGCCGGCTGCACCTCGGCGACGAGCATGTGTGCGCCGGCCGGCATCAACTGACCGAGCTTCGTCAGGTAAGCGATCAGCGCCTCGCGACCGTGCTCGAAGATCTCGTGCAGCAGGAAGTGCGCGACCGCGAGGTCCGCCTCGGCCAGCTCCGGGATCGCGTCGAGGTCGCCGGCGTCGCCGCAGCGGACGACGACTCTCCCGGTCAGGCCGGCGGCGGCGATCATTCGCTCCGCGTCCTCGCACGCCTCCGGGCTGAGGTCGACGCCGACGCCGCTCACGCCGAAGCGCTCGGCGGCGCCGATCAGGAAGCGCGCGTTGCCGCAGCCGAGGTCGACGACGCGCTGGAAGTCGAGCGCGCTCAGGACCTCGGTCGCGTAGGGCGCGACGTCGTCGCGGCCGATCAGCGCGGAGCCTTCTGCGACCCAGCGTCCGGCGCGCTCGACGTCGCTGCCGTAGCGGCGCGCACCCGTGACGAAGTCGCCGAGCCCCGCGAGCACGTGCCCGTAGCCGCCCTGCAGCCAGACGAGGTAGCCCTTGTCCTTGCAGATCGCGCGGCCGCGCTCCGTGAGGACGAAGGCACCGTCGCGCTCCTCCGCGATCTCGCGTTGGGCGAGGTAGCGGAGGCTTGCGAGCAGCAGCCCGTCCGCGTCGCCGGAGCGCTCCCCGGTCAGCGGGCCTGCCTCCAAGTCGGCCAGCAGGCCGGCCTCGTCGAGCGATGCGAGCACGCTCGCGAGCGCGAAGCCCTCGAACAGCTCGAACACAGGCCGCTGAGCGACGGCGGCGTCTACGGCGGTCATCCGATCCTGATCCCCCTCGATCGTCCCCCGACGCCGCCCCCGCGGCGCCCTGCTTGTTATATGCCGCCCCCTCCGCTCGCGTCAAGCCAACCGGTCTCCCCGTGCGGCGAGGACGCGCTGCTCGGGTTCCGCCGGGCGTCCGCCGCCGCTCGAGGATCGGCCGGAGAACGTCGATTGACGCAATTCCGAAGATCGAGACCGCGACGCGCTGAATTGCAACACGCCGGGACCGGCGCTTAACACCAGCTCAATAAACGCCGGCAGGCGCCGCGACGGGCACCGGTGCGGCCGGCAGGAGCTCGTGCTCGGCCGGGTCGAAGCGGCGCGTCGCGCGGCGGAACGACCACGACGTCCCGGGCCACAGCGTCGTGTTGCGGCCGTGCGCGTCGAGGTACCAGCTCGCGCAGCCGCCCTGCGTCCAGACCGTCCCGCGCATGCGCGCCTGCACCGAGTCGTTGAACGCCGCCTGCGCCTCCGGTCGCGTGTCGATCGCGGCCGCGTCGCGCGCGTCCATCGCGCGCAGCGCGTCCATCACGTACGCGAGCTGCGACTCGATCATGAAGACGATCGAGTTGTGCCCGAGGCCGGTGTTCGGGCCGACGAGCAGGAACAGGTTGGGGAAGCCGGCGACCGTCG
>DATHEP010000115.1:0-5932 GCA_035318525.1 Conexibacter sp. | reverse complement strand
CAACACGAACGCCGTGTCGCTGGCACGACGGATCGCCCGCGAGCCGATGACGCCCGAAGCGGCGGTCGCGATGTGCGCGGACGTCGCGGCCGCGCTCGCCGCGCTCCGACGCGCCGGCGTGCCTCCCGTCGACGTCAGTCCCGCGGACATCGTGCTCGTCGGCGGGCAGGCACGGCTGCTCGCCGACGTCGGACTGCCGCGCGGCGAACTCGCAGACACGTGCGTCGATCTCGACCACGTCGCGCCCGAGCGTGCGGCCGCGATCGCCGACCGAGCCCGGGGCGTCCGCGCGTCGCGCCGGGACGCTGGCGATCCGACCCCCGAGAGCATGACGTACGCGCTGGCGTCGATCGTCTCCGCCGCGATCCGCAGGCCGCGGCTGGTCGGGGCCGGTCCTGAGCGCGAGGGGGGCGACGCGGGCTCTGCGCCGACGGCGCTTCCCGCGCGGCTCGAGCAGGTGCTGCGCCGCGGCCTCGCCCAGAGCCCGTCCGAGCGGTACGGGACTCCGGCGGCGCTCGCCGACGAGCTCGGCGACGCGATCGGGGTCCACGTACGGCGCAGCGCCGCGAAGACACGGCGCAAGGCCGTTGCGCCGGCTGCCCGCGAAGCAGTCCCGGATGGATGGACGAGGCGGGGCCATCGCAGCGTCGGCGTCGCGATCCCGGCCGCCGCGGTGCTGGTCGCGGCCGCGATCGGCATCGGCGCCGGGTCGGCGACCACTCCGCCCGACCCGCCGGCGGCGGTGACGCTCGCCGGTGCCGGCCTCAGCGTCGAGGCGCCGCAAGGCTGGCTGCGCGCCGGGCCGGGTGACGGCCCGCCGGCGTTCGGCGAGCGGGCGCTCGTCGCCCACGCGGCTGGGGGGTCGAGCGCGACGGCGCTCGTGGTCACACGCGCCGCCGCGCCGCTCCTCGCACAGCTGGCGGACGCCGTGCCCGAGCCCGTGCGGTTGGGCGACCACGACGCGTGGCGCTACCGGGACATCGCGGTCGACGCCGAGCGTGTCGCCGACGTGTACGTGCTCGAGGACGGCGACGGCACGATCGTCGCCGGCTGCCTCGGGCCGTCCGACGCGCCCACCTCGGTACGCGAGAGGTGCACCGCCGCCCTCATGACGTTGCGCCTTCACGCCGGTCCGGCCGCTGCGCTCGGTGGCGACGCCGTGGCTCGGCGCGAGCTTGCGCGCGTCGTGCAGGACCTCGATCGGACGCGTGCCAGAGAGCGCCGTGCACTGGCGGCCGCGGCGACGGGGCGGCGGCAGGCCGCAGCGGCGGACCGCCTGGCCGCCGCGTACGCGCGCGCCGCCGAAGGCGCCGGCAGAAACCGGACGGTCGGCGCGCCCGGTGACCTGCCGCGCCTCGTCGATCGGCTGGCGGAGACCGGTCGGGCTTACGCCGCGCTCGCGGCGGCGGCGCGCTCGACGCGCCGCACGGCCTACGCGCGGGCGGGCGAGCGCGTCGTCGCGCGGGAGCGTGCGCTGCGCGAGGACCTCTCCGCGCTCGCCGTGGCGAGACCGAGCTCCTGAGCGCCGCACGCGCGCACGGCCCGCGTCGTTTCTTTGCGAACTGCGCGTGAGACGCAACGGCGGCGTCAATAGCGTCGCGGCCGTGCCGACCACGCCCTCGAAGCCGCAGCTCGCGATCTACGCCGCGCTCGCCGTCGCCGTGCTGCTGATCGGCGCGCGCTTCCTGCGCGACGCGGGCTCCGGCACCGTGGCGGCGCCGCCGGCTGCGGAGGTCGCGGCGCCGGACGGGCTCGAGGCGTCGGCCGGCGCTGCCGAGGCCGCCGGCGGGCGCCTCGTCGTGGACGTCAAGGGCGCGGTGCGCCGGCCGGGCGTCTACCGCCTGCCGGCGGGCGCGCGCACCTACGACGCCGTGCGCCGTGCAGGCGGGCTCACGCGCCGCGCCGACCGCGTCGGCGTCAACCTCGCCGCACGCGTGGTCGACGGGGGAGAGGTCATCGTGCCGGAGCGGGCGGCGGGTGGGCAGGCGCGGCTGGCCGGTGCTGGAGCGACCGGCGCGGGAGGCTCGGCAGGCGCCAACGGCGCGGCCGCCGCGCCGCTCGCGCTCGACCTCAACAGCGCGACCGCCGCGGAGCTCGAGCAGCTCGACGGCGTCGGCCCGGCGCTGGCCGCTGCGATCGTCGCGTACCGCGACGAGCACGGCGGCTTCGCCTCGATCGAGGAGCTCGACGAGGTGAGCGGGATCGGCGAGGCGCGGCTGGCCTCGATCCGCGCCCAGCTCGGGCAGTGAGCGCCGGGCGCGTGCCCGGGCTCGCGCGGGCGGGCCGCGACCCGCGGGCGGCGGTCGCCGCCGCGCTCGCCGTCCTCTCCCGCCATCCGCGCCACCTCGTCCTGGCGGCGCTCGCGGCCGGCCTGCTTGCGGCGCCGCTCGCGCCGGCGCACGTCGGCCTGCTCGCGCTGGCCGCCGCCGCCCTTGCCGGCCGTCCGCCGCTCGCACTGCTCGCCGCCGCCGCGGTGCTCGGCGGAGCGCTCGGTGGACAGGCACGGCTCGCGGCGCTGGAGCGCAGCCAACTCCCGCCGCTGCTCGGCGCGAGCGTCACGGCACCGGTGGTGCTGCTCGATCAGCCGCGCCCCGTCCGCCACGGGGCGACCGCGCTCGCCGAGCTGCACGCGCCGCTCGCCGGCCGCGGTCACGGGGAGCGCGTGATGCTGCGGATCAAGCAGGAGACGGCCTGGCCGGCGGCGGCGACCGGCGCGATCGTGCTCGTGCGCGGGCGGCTGCGCGCGCTCGGGCCGTTCGAGCGCCACTACGCGCGCCGCGGGGCACACGCGGCGATCTCGCTGGAGGCGGCGGCGCTCACGAGCGGTCGCCGCGGCGGCGCGATGGGCGTCGTGGATGCGATCCGCACGCGCGCCGAACGGGCGCTCGACGCGGGCCTGCCGCCGGCCCAGGCGGCGCTGCTGCGCGGCATGACGCTCGGCCAGGACGACCGGCTCGACGAACGCACGCGCGAGGAGTTCCGGGCCTCCTCGCTCGCGCATGTGCTCGCCGCCAGCGGGCAGAATGTGGCGCTGCTGCTCGCGCTCGCGCTGCCGCTGCTCGCGTACGCCGGACTCGGCTTGCGCGGCCGCCTGCTCGGGGCGCTTGCGCTGATCGTGCTGTACGTGCCGCTCGCCGGTGCCGGGCCGTCGATCCAGCGAGCAGGCGTGATGGGTGCGGCGACGACGGTCGCTGCCCTCGCCGGCCGTCCCGCGTCGCGCTGGTACGCGCTGCTGCTGGCGGCGGCCGTCACGCTTGCCCTGAACCCGCGCGCGAGCGGCGACCCCGGCTGGCAGCTGTCGTTCGCTGCGGTCGTCGCGATCGCGCTGATCGTGCCGGGCACGCGCGGCGCCATGCTCGCCCGCCGCGTTCCGGCGCCCGTCGCCGACGCTGTCGCGATCTCGTTTGCCGCGACGCTCGGCACGGCGCCGCTGCTGGCCTTCCACTTCGCGCAGGTCTCGCTCGTGGGGCTGCCGGCGAACCTGCTCGCCGCGCCGGCGATCGCGCCGATCACGTGGCTCGGCATGCTGGCGGCCGGGCTCGGCCAGCTGACGCCGGCGCTCGCCGTCCCGCTCAACGGGGTCAACGCCTACCTGCTCGCCTACGTCGGCTGGGTTGCGCGCGCCGCCGCCGACGTCCCGTACGCGAGCGTCGAGCTCGTCCTCCCGGGCCTGCTCGCACTGCTCGGCAGCTACGCGGCGATCGTCGTGTTGGCACTGCTCGGACGCGCCCTGCTGCGGCGCCGCCCTGCTGCGTAGACTCGCCGCGGTGCCCGCGTTCAAGCCCGCCTACCTGATCCACGGCGACGACCACGGCCGCATCGCCGAGCGCCGCACGAGACTGCGAGCGCTCGCCGAGGCGGAGAGCGGGACGCAGGGCGTCGAGGTGTTCGAGGGGGACGCAGCCACCGGCGAGGAAGTCGCCGCGGCACTGTCCGCAATGACGTTCGCGCTCGGCCGCCGCTTCCTGATCGTCGACGGCGTCGAGCGCTGGAAGGCCGCCGACGCCGAGCTGCTGTCCGCGCCGCTCGCCGCGATCCCGCCCGAGACGACGGTCGTCTTCTTCGGCCGTGAGGAGGGCCGCACGACGGTCCCCGAGGGACTCGTCGAGTCCGTGCGCAACGCGGGTGGCGACGTCAGCGCCGAGCGGACGGTCAAGCCATGGGAGCTGCCGAGATGGGCGGCGAGACAAGCACAGCAGCTCGGCCTCGACCTGCACCCGGCCGCTGCGCGAGTGCTCGTCGGCCTCGTCGGCGAGCGCCAGCAGCGGCTGCTGCGCGAGCTGGAGAAGGTCGCGCTGGAGCTCGGCGTCGACCCGGCCGCTCCGACGCGTCTCGACGCCGAGCAGGTCGAGGAGCTCGTCGTCGTCTCCTCCGAGCGCAAGAGCTGGACGCTCGCCGACGCGCTCGTCGCACGCGACGGTGCGGCCGCGACGCGTGCCTACCTCGAGCTGCGCGCCCAGGGCGAGCGGCTCACCGGCCTGCTTTACACGATCGCCCGCCGCCTGCGCGACGCGCTCGACGTCGCCACGCGCCTCGCGGCCGGGGAGTCCGCGGCCCAGGTGCGCCGCGGGCTGCGGATGCCGCCGAAGGTCGCCGAGGCGTTCGTGGCCGACGTGCAGCGCAGCGACGTCGCCGGCCTGCGCGCCGCACTCGCGATCGTCGCCGACCTCGAGCTCGCCTCGCGCGGCGGCGCCCGCGGCGGCCTCAACGAGGACACGCTGGCAATCGAGGCGATCGCCCGCATCGCCGCCTGACGGCGCCGGCATCCCGCCAGGCATCGTCCTCGCCGGTTCGCGTACGAAGTACGCCACACCGGCTGCGTCCTCCCCTGGCGGGCGCCGACATCCGTCAGGCGGCGATGCGGAACCGCCGCCGAAGGACGACTACTTCGAGGAGGCGAAGGTCCGCGCCGCGCGGGACTTCTTGCGCGCGCCGGTGTTCTTGTGCAGCGCGCCGCGCTTGACGGCCTTGTCGATCGTCTTGACCAGCTCGAGGTGCGCGGGCTCCGCGTCGGCGGCGTCGCCACCCTCGCCGACGGCTGCTTCGAGGCGCCGGAAGAGCGTCTTCACCTTCGACGTGTAGCGACGGTTCTCGAGTCGCTCACGCTCGGCGCGCAGGATGCGCTTCTTCTGCGAGTGAATGTTGGCCATGACAGAAAGGGACCGCGGACAGGGCCGCGGCGCGCCGTACTATAGCGCGCTCGTGACGGTCGAGTCCCCCGCCGAGCCTCCCGAGCCCCGCGCCGAGTCGAGAGGAGGCCCACCCACCCAGCCGACCCGCCGCAGCCGGCGCCTCGCGGTCAACACGGCGATCTTCTCGGCCGCAACCGGCCTGTCGCGGATCGCGGGCCTCGTGCGCGAGGTCGTCGCCTCCAGCTACTTCGGCACGACGGGCCCGTTCTCGGCCTTCACGCTCGCCTTCCAGATTCCCAACCTCGTGCGCAGCCTGTTCGCCGATGCCGCCCTCTCGGCGGCGTTCGTACCGGTCTTCATGGAGCAGCTCGAGCACGGCCGCAAGCGCGACGCGGCGCGTCTCGCCTCGACGCTCCTGCTGATCATCGTCGCGGCGCTGGGCGCGATCACCGCGCTCTTCACCCTCACTGCCGGCTGGCTGATGCCGCTGTTCGTCGGCGACACGTTCGACGCGCAGCTCACCGACCTGACGATCGGCCTGTCCCAGGTCCTGTTCCCGATCGTCGTGCTGCTGGGCGTCAACGGGCTCGTCGTCGGGATCCTCAACTCCCACGAGCACTTCGCGATCCCGGCGATCGCGCCGCTCGTGTGGAACATCGTGATCATCGTCGTGCTGGTCGTGCTGAAGCCGCTGTTCGACGGACCCGACCAGCTCTATGCGTACGCGATCGGGGTCCTGGCCGGCACGACCGTGCAGCTCTTGATGTCGCTGCCGATGCTGCCGCGCGTCGGCTTCCACT
>DATHEP010000114.1:0-2507 GCA_035318525.1 Conexibacter sp. | reverse complement strand
TCGGCCACCAGCGCGATCCCGTACTGGTCGCAGAGCGCGCGCAGCCCCGGCCAGTAGCCGTCGGGCGGCACGAGGCAGCCGCCCGCGTTCTGCACCGGCTCGGCGATCAGCATCGCGATCTGCTCCGGCCCCTCCTCGAGGATCGCCTGCTCCAGCTCGTCCAGCAGCACGGCCGTCAGCTCGGCGCCCTGCTCGAGGCGGCGCAGCGCGTTCGTGTTCGAGACGTGGCGCACCGCGATCGCCGCCGGCGCGAACGGCGCGCGGTACGGCTCGACGCCGGTCAGCGCGAGCGCGCCGAGCGTCACGCCGTGATACGCGGTGCGCCGCGCGATCGCCTTGTGCCGCCCCGGCTCGCCGTTGGCGGCGTGGTGCAGGCGCGCGATCTTCCACGCCGCCTCGACCGCCTCCGAGCCGCCCGAGGTGAAGAAGACGCGACCGAGCCCGGGCGGCGCCAGCTCGGCCAGCCGGGTCGCCAGCTCGATCGCGGTCGGGTGCGCCGCCGACCACGTGTTCGCGAACGGCAGCCGCTCCAGCTGCGCCGCCGCCACCGCCCCCATCTCGCGCCCGTAGCCGTAGCCGAGCTGCGCGCAGAAGAGGCTCGAGAGCGCGTCGACGTAGCGGCGACCCTCGTCGTCGATCACGTGGATGCCCTCGCCGCGCTCGATCAGCAGCAGGTTCGCGCCGTCGGGATGGAGGTCACCGTGGCGCGTGAAGTGCATCAGGAGGTGCTCGTACGCCTGGCGGCGCAGCGACGCGGCGGACGTCATCGCGCAGCTCTGGCGGGCAGGGATGTTCGAACGGTCACGAGCATCGTCGCGCCAAGTGTGCGGGCGGGTCGGCGTGCGGAGCAGGGATGCGTCACGACGACTACCCCTTCGGGTGAGGCCGCGCAGCGACGGCGTCGCGGATCGCCCGCGCGACCCGCTCGCGCGGCAGGCCGGGCACGCGCCGGCCCTCGTGGCCGACGGTCTCCTCCCCCGCCACCAGCGCGTTCACGATCGCCTCCTCGGTCGCGTGCACGACGGCGCGGTTGAACGGGTCCATGTGCCCCCACGGCACGAAGCGCAGCGCGTCGAGCCGCTCCGGCGCGCGCGAGCGCAGCGCGTCGTCCTCCGGGGTGATCGCGCCCGCGTTGGCGACCGAGCAGGCGAGGAACAGGTCGCCCGAGAAGTGGTCGCCGCCGGAGCCGGTGCGCGCGAGCCCGTACGTCGCGCGGCGCGCGAGCGCGGCGCACTGCGACGGCAGCAGCGGCGCGTCGGTCGCGACCAGCACGATGATCGAGCCGGCGGCCGGCGGCTCGGGCGCGGCGTACCAGGCGGCCTTCGGGTCGTCGTCGGCCAGCAGCGCGCCGAGCGGCACGCCGGCGATCGTCAGCTCGCGGCGCGCGCCGAAGTTCGCCTGCACGAGCACGCCGACGGCGTACGTCTCGCCGCCGTACGCGACGAGCCGCGAGGCGCTGCCGGTGCCGCCCTTGAAGCCGTAGCAGACCATCCCCGTGCCGCCGCCGACGGCGCCCTCGGCGAGCGGCCCGGGACGCGCGTCCTCGAGTGCGGCGAGCGCGTCGTCGGCGCTGAGGTGGAAGCCGCGCACGTCGTGCAGGTAGCCGTCCCACGTCTCGGCGACGACGGGCAGCAGCCAGCCGCCGCTCGCCGCCGGATGGTGGCGCCCGGTCCAGCGCACGGCGCCCTCGAACGCGGCCGGGATCGCGTACGTGCTCGTGAACAGCACCGGGCCGGAGAACGTGCCCGACTCCTGCACCCAGTGCACGCCCGTCATCTCGCCCTGCCCGTTCTGCGAATGGAAGCCGGCGACGCACGGGTCGCCCGCGCCACCCCGCCCGCGCGGGTGGATCGCGGTGACGCCCGTGCGCACACCGCGCTCGGCGTCGACGAGCGTGCGGTAGCCGACCTCGAGGCCGGGCACGTCGGTGATCGCGTTCCAGCGCCCCGGCTCGCCGGCGAACGGGATCCCGAGGTCGCGGGCGCGCGGGGCAGCGGTCATGCGCCGATCACCGCCACGTCCCGCGCCCACCGCCGCTCACCCCTCCACGACCGGCAGCGAGACGTGCGAGGGATGGTCGGCGTCGTGCAGCACCGACTGCGTCGCCGTCTGCGCGTCGCAGACGCCCAGCTCGGCGAGGTCTCCGTAGACGTTGAGGTTGCGGTCCCACAGCGGGAAGTCGCTGCTCGACACCTGCACGCGGATGCGGTGCCCGGGGGCGAAGACGGCCGCGAGCGGGCCCAGCTCGACCCGCAGCTCGTGCACCGCGAACGGCTCCAGCGGCTTCGGCGCTTCGAAGCCGTCGCGGTAGCGGCCGCGCAGGATCCCCTGCACGAGGTTGACCGAGCGGCCGTCGGGCGCGACGTCGCACAGCTTCACCGTGAAGTCGGTGTCCTGCGCGGAGGTCGTCACGAAGAGCGTCGCCGTCACCTCGCCGATCGCCGTCAGCTCGCGTTCGAGCGGCTCGGACGTGTAGACGAGCACGTCGCGCAGGATCTCCACCCCGC
>DATHEP010000113.1:0-2625 GCA_035318525.1 Conexibacter sp. | reverse complement strand
CCTCGGCACGCTGCCGAGCGGCGCTCCTTACCTGGTCATGGAGCTGCTCGAGGGCGAGACGCTCGGCGACCGGCTGGAACGGGTCGGCAAGCTCGAGCTCGCGGTCGCGCTCGACTTCGCTCGCCAGACCGCCAGCGCGCTCGGGGCTGCGCACGCGCGCGGCATCGTCCATCGCGACCTCAAGCCCGACAACGTCTTTCTGGTCCCGGATCCGCGCCTGCCCGGCCGCGAGCTGGTCAAGGTGCTCGATTTCGGCATCGCCAAGCTGCGCGGCGAGCTGACCGCGACCCCCGTCCACACCATGGCCGGCGCGCTGATGGGAACGCCGTCCTATATGTCGCCCGAGCAGTGTCGCGGGGTGCCCGACCAGCTCGACCACCGCACCGACATCTACGCGCTGGGCGTGATGCTGTACGAGATGGTCTGCGGTGCGCCGCCGTTCGTCAGCGACGCGCTCGGCGACACCATGATGATGCACATGAGCGTGCCGCCGCCGCCCCCGTCGTCGCTGGGCGTCGAGGTGCCGGAGGAGGTCGAGCAGGCGATCTTGCAGGCGCTGGCGAAGCGTCCCGAGGAGCGCTTCGCCAGCATGGCCGAGCTGCGCGCGGCGCTCGAGCTCGCGCCTTCGCCGGTGGTCGTGTTCCCGGCGGCCGTGCACGTCGGCGAGCGTTCCGCCGCCCGGGTGTTGGTTTCGGGCGTGCGCGGCGGTGTGCCAGGCCCGCGAATCGTCGAGCTGGAGCCGACGACCGGTGAGCGCGCCCGTCCGGTTTCGGCCACCGGCCCCCGGCGCATACGCGCGCAGCCGGCCAGGGACGCGGCCGCCGACACCGCCGGCCCGACCGCGCGCGACCTCGAGCTCGCGGGCCAGCCCACTGACCCGGAGGCCGCGACCCAGCGGACCCGGCGCGACGATGAGGACACCGCCCCGGGCGGCGGGCCGCGCTCGCTACGGCGTAGCAACGCGACGGCGCTGGGCGCGTTGCTTTGCGCGGCGATCGCAGCCGCGGGTTGGATGCTGCGCGGCCCGACCGCGAGCGATGCGGCGATCGCAGCGAGACCAAGCGCTTCGCAGCCGGCTCGGCTCGCCCCCAAGCAGCCGCCGGCCGCAGCCGCACCGAGTGTACCGATGGCCGCGGTCACGGCTCCGACGTCGGCGCCGGCGGCGGAGCTGGCGCCGAAAGCAGAGCCCACGACGGCCTCGGCCGACGCCGTACCGGCCACGGCGCGGCGCACCAGGGTGCAGCGCGCAGCCGAGCCCGCGGCCCCGGGTCGAGCCGGCGTAGACACGGCGAACAGCTTCGAGGCCGTCGCGGCCGCAGACGACTGGCAAGCCAAGGCGGGCGAGTCGATCGCAGCGAGCGAAGCTTCCACCGCGCCCGCGAGCAGCGCGAGCCAGGCGCCCGGGGCCGACTCGCTCGCGACGCCGGGCGGGCCCTCCACGGACGACTCCGTACCAGCTACTCGCCTCGCAGGGTCGGCGCCGAAAGCGCAGAGCGCCGCAGAGCCCCCGCTGGCGCCGCGGGCCGCGACGGCAGCAGCCGCGAAGAGCAGCCCGCCACCGCCGGCGACCGGTCAGCGAGTCGTGATCGAGGACCTGCTGGTGCGTGGCTCGTTGCCGGAATCGGTGATTCGCCGCGGCATCGAGCGCGTTCGCTCGGATTTCGAGAGCTGTTACCGCAAGGTCGGGGGCGGCGCGGGCGGCGCCGGGCTCGGCCGCGTCGGGGTCCGCTTCGAGCTCGACGAGCTGGGGCGCGTGCGGGACGCGCAGGCCAGCGGCAGCTCGGTCGCGTCGCTCGACCGCTGCCTGGCCGAAGCGACCCGCCACGTCACCTCCCGGCGCGCCCCCGACACCGGCACCGTTCACGGCTCGTTTCAACTCGTGCTCGCGCGGTAGCGATCGGTCTGCGGCCACTCGCGCGCATCGCGCCGGCGCGGCAGCGCTCCGATCAGCGTGCCGAGCAGCACGCTGACCAGGTGCGCGCTGGGCACTGTCGCGAAGCCGCGATAGTCCATCGCGATCAAGCTGGTGTCGCCGAGCCGCAGCTCGTACAGCTGCTTCGCGTACAGCATTGCGAGCAGCGCGGCCGGCCACCACCCGCCGTCGCCGGTGCGACGCCAGCTCCGCGCCAGCAACAGCGCGACCTGCCCGAGCACCAAGCCCGAGAGCCCCGCGTAGCGCGTGACCCACGGGCTGAGCGCGCACGCGGCGGGCGGCACCAGCCATGCCGCTGCGAGCAGGAACCACACCTGGCGCGCACGCGCTGTCCGCTCTGTGATCGCGCCGACGAGCGCGAACGTGAGCGTGTCCCAGCGCAGATGGAGCTGCGAGAAGTGCACCAGGTGACAGCCGAGCGCCTGCCAGAGCAACGGCCGGCGCGGGTCGTACGCCAGCACCAGCGGTGACGGCAACGCGGCGTGCAGCAGCCACGCCGCGCCGCACACGCTGATCGTCAGCCATGGCGCGTGCGTAAACGCGCGCTGCAGCCCAACGCGGCGCGCGCTCACTGCAGCCTCCGCCGGCGCGCTCGATCCAGCGCGCAGCTCGCCAGGGCCAGCAGGCCGAGCAACCACGCGTCTGCGCCGCCGACGGCCCCGCCGCCGTACCCACTGTCACCACCGCCCGAA